>JAIOHN010000924.1 GCA_019912985.1 Anaerolineae bacterium
GCTGTCGAGCAGATCACATTTGAAGGGATGCATTACCGCCGCGACATCGGACGGAGCCAGGGCTGATGCAGCGTATTGTCATCGTCGGCGTGGGCGGCAGCGGCAAATCCACTTTAGGAGCGGAGATTGCGGCGCGCCTGAACATGAAATTTGTTGAGCTGGATGCCTTACACTGGCAAAAGAACTGGCAGGAAGCCCCAACATCCCTTTTCCGTGACCGAGTCAGCGAAGCCTTATCAGATGTCCGGTGGGTTGTGAGTGGGAATTACAGCAAAGCCCGTGATTTGATCTGGACACAGGCCGATACACTCATCTGGCTTGACTATTCACTTTTGCTTTGTTTATGGCGATTATTCTGGCGAACTCTGAAACGGGTCATCACCCAGGAAGATCTATGGGGAACAGGCAATCGGGAAACCTGGCGAGCACAGTTCCTCAGCCGTGATTCGCTGTTCATCTGGATGTTCAAGGGCCACCGGCGTTACCGGCGCGAGTATCCTCGTTTATTGACTCAGCCTCAGTATGCGCACCTCGATGTGCTACACTTTACCCGCTCACAACAGACTGAGGCGTGGCTTCAGACCCTACCACGGTTATCAACCAATCAGGGACATCATTCATGACCCAGCAAGACACTTACGCTCAGGCAGGCGTGAATATTCAGGAAGGCAATAAAGCCACTCAGTTGATGAAATCCGCGATTCGGGCTACATACGGCCCCGAAGTGCTGTCGGATACCGGTTCGTTTGGTGGTTTATACGCTGCGCATGCCTTGCAAGCAATGGAATCGCCCGTGCTGGTTGCCTCGACAGATGGCGTTGGCACCAAAACTAAAGTCGCCGCCCGGCTTAACCGGTGGGACAGCATCGGTCAGGATTTAGTCAATCACTGCATCAACGATATTCTGGTGCAGGGCGCGCGACCGCTGTTCTTTCTGGATTACGTGGCATCTTCCCGCCTGGACGCCGAGAAAATTGCGACCATCGTTGGCGGTGTAGCAGCAGCATGCAAATCCGCAGGCTGCGCCCTGCTGGGTGGCGAAACCGCCGAAATGCCCGGTGTCTACGAACCGGGCGAGATTGATCTGGTTGGCACCGTGGTCGGCGTGGTCGAGCGAGCATCCATCCTCGATGGCTCACGCATTCAGCAGGGTGATGTGATCCTCACCCTGCCTTCCAGCGGACTGCATACCAATGGCTTTTCACTGGCACGCCAGGTGCTGAACGACCTCGACTGGACACAACCACATCCTGATCTCGGTGAGTCAATTGGCGACGCCCTGCTGGCGGTCCATCGCTGCTACTTCAACCCCGTGAATCACCTGCACGAGCAAGGCATTGACCTGCGCGGACTGGCGCATATTACTGGTGGTGGGGTCACTGACAACCTGCCACGTATTCTGCCGGAGAACGCGACAGCGGTAATTGAGCGCGGCACATGGACCGAGCCACCAATCTTCCGGCTTATCCAGCAGCTTGGTGAAATTGAAGATGAGGAAATGTTTCACGTGTTTAACATGGGCCTGGGCATGTTAATCATCCTGCCAGCCGCACAGCTTGAGCAAGCGTTGACCCTGGAACCGGAGCTGCGACCTGTGGGGGAAATTACCTCTGGCGAGCGCTCCGTCGCCGTGAAGGGGCAAGCATGAACCGCCTGATCGTCATGATTTCCGGCAATGGCACCAACCTCCAGGCATTGCTTGATGCCCAGGCTGCTGGCAAATTAAAAGCGGAGGTCGTACTGGTCGTCTCCAATCGGCAGAAGGCATTTGGCCTGGAGCGCGCCCGGCAGGCGGGAGTTGAAACACTCTATTTTCCGCTCAAGCCTTACACCAGTGCCGGTCAAACACGCGAGATGTATGACTCCGATTTAGCCATGCGCCTGTTAGACTACCAGCCGGATTTGATCGTGCTGGCCGGATGGATGCATATCCTCAGCCCGGCATTTCTCGATTGCTTCCCCAACAAGGTGATTAATTTACACCCGGCTCTATATGGGACTTTCCCTGGTGCGAACGCGATTGAGCGGGCTTACGAGGCGTATCAACAGGGTGAGATTCAGCACAGTGGTTGTATGGTTCACTATGTCATCCCGGAGGTCGATGCCGGTGAAGTGATTGATCAGGAGGTGGTTCCCATCCAACCAGAGGATACCTTCGAAGATTTTGAGAAACGTATGCATCATCAAGAGCATTTGTTGATTGTTAGAGCGGTTAATAAAACATTCACTGTCAACTGAAGCCACCCGTGAGGTGGCTTTTTTATGTAGGAGGTCTCTCACAATGTCTACATCCACACCAGCGCGGAGCGCACGCGCTTACGCGGAAATTTACCAACCACCCCAAATCAACGGCGACTTTGTCGGCAAGCACATCATTACTGTGGATCAATTCGCCCGCAATGACCTACAGACTATTTTCGATGCCGCCACATCCTTGAAGAAACGCATCCGGCAGAGTGACCGTGGTGTGGTAGAGGTATGCAGCGGCAAGGTCATGGCGACCCTGTTCTTCGAATCGAGCACCCGTACAGATATGTCGTTTCAGGCAGCGATGGTCCGGCTTGGCGGTGAGGTCATCGGAGCAAGCAACGGCGTGCAGTTCTCATCTGTGTATAAGGGTGAAAACCTGGCCGATACCGTGCGCGCGGCAGGCTGCTATTCGGATCTCGTTGTGCTGCGCCATCCTGAAGTCGGCTCATCCTACGAAGCGGCTTATTACCTCGACAAACTGAGCGACAAAATCGGCAGAAAGCCGATTGTCATCAGCGGCGGTGATGGCATTGGCGAGCATCCCACCCAAGCCCTGCTCGATATGTTCACGATTGTGGATATGAAACAGGGCATCAGCAATCGCATCATTACAATGGTGGGCGACCTGCGTCACGGACGCACTGTTCATTCGCTTGCCAAGCTCATCGCCCGTTTTGAAGGTGAGAATGTGACCATCTGCTTTGTCTCACCACCTTCACTGGCAATGCCCTCAGACATCGTCGAACGGCTGCGCCAAAGCGGGATTACCGTCCATGAAACCGAGCATTTGCAGGAAGTCATCGCAGACAGCGACGTGATCTACTGGACGCGCGTTCAGGAAGAACGTTTTACGGACCGTGATGAGTATGAAACGATCAAAGACGGCTTTATCATGACTCCGCCGCTGCTCCAGCAGGCTAAGGATGACGCCATTCTGATGCACCCCCTCCCCCGCAAGCACGAGATGGGGACGCGAGATGATCACGATGTGCTGGATGCCGACCCACGCGCGGTCTACTTCCAACAGATGGAAAATGGCATGTTCGTGAGAATGGCCCTGCTGGCTAAAGTCCTGCGTGGAGCTTACGTTTAGGATGGCTGTCATCACGATCCCGGCGATGGTCGACCCACACGTCCATCTACGGAGCATGGATTGGTCGCATAAAGGGACCTTTGCCAGCGAAACTGCCGCTGCAGTCGCCGGAGGGTATTGGGCCGTGCTGGATATGCCCAATACTCTCCCTTCTACAATTGACCCGCCTGCCCTCACCCGCAAGCTGGAAGAATTCGGGCGGCAGGCGCATTGTGATTGGGGTGTCTACTTTGGCGCAGCAATGGATGGCAACTG
>JAIOHN010000093.1 GCA_019912985.1 Anaerolineae bacterium
ATAGTACGCTGCACGTTTCCGATGAAGAGCGCCTATGGGCAGCGGTCGCACATGGTAGTGTGTGGGTGACGTTTATCATGTTCTTCACCACTGCTGGCTTCGGCGTGCCGCTGAGCATCTTTATCCCGCTCATGATCTATCTTATGTTCCGCAAAAAATCGGATTACGTGAGTTTTCACGCGCTGCAGGCGTTTGTGCTGCAACTTCTCGGCACGGTTGGTGCATTGGCATTGCTGGTGGTCGGCGGTGTAACCTGGTTGATTGGCCTCGTGATCGCGCTGCTGTTGATTGTGGCAATTGTTGGCTTTGTGATCGCGCCGCTATGGGGGCTGCTTGGTATTGGACTCCTGCTGGTGGTGGTCTTGATGCCATTTGCGATGCTGCTGTATGGAACCATTGCCACCTTCGAAACCTACAACAAGCGTGATTATCGTTACCCTTACATCTCCCGATGGGTGGATCGGCAGTTAGCAGGCGGATTTCTGACTCCGATGTAAGATTTAATGGCTCGGCTATTTATTTCTATGGCTTAACATGCTATCCTTTGCTCCTGCGAGATTCAGGACACTCTCATCAGGAGCAATCATGTTAAAGACATACACTTGCGGCGAATTACGAGCTGAGCATGCAGGTCAGCACGTCACCCTGGCGGGTTGGGTACACCGCCGTCGCGACCAGGGTGGGCTGATTTTCATTGATTTGCGGGATCGGTGGGGTATTGTGCAGGTCGTGGTCGACCAGGAAAGCGGTCCCGATGCCCACAATAATGCCAGCAATGCCCGCAACGAGTATGTCTTGCAGGTTTCGGGTAAGGTGCGAATCCGTCCAGAAGGCACTCTTAATCCTGAACTCGAAACTGGCGATGTCGAAGTGGTTGCCGATAGCCTGCAAATTCTGAATCCCTCAAAAACACCACCATTTTACATGAATCGTGACGATACCAGCATTGACGAAGTGCTGCGTATGCGACACCGTTACCTCGACCTGCGTCGTCCACAGATGCAACAAAATATCATCCTGCGCCACCGGGTAATCAAATTCATCCGTGACTATCTGGATGAGAATGGATTTGTCGAGATTGAAACGCCAATCCTCTTCAAAACGACACCGGAAGGCGCGCGCGATTTCCTGGTGCCCAGTCGTTTACAGCCAGGAAAATTCTACGCGCTGCCACAGAGTCCGCAGCAGCTCAAACAGATGCTGATGGTGGCCGGGTATGAGAAATATTTCCAGATCGCTCGCTGCTTCCGCGATGAGGACCTGCGTGGTGATCGCCAGCCAGAGTTTACACAGCTGGATATGGAGATGAGCTTTGTCGAGCGCGAAGATGTGATGCAGTTGAACGAAACCCTGATGCGGGCGATGGTCAAGGCAGTTGCGCCGGATAAACAGATTATGCAAGAGCCATTTCCACGCATTCTCTATAAAGATGCGATGGAGCAGTATGGAACGGACCGGCCAGACATCCGTTATGATTTGCGCGCAATCGACATCAGCGAGATTGCGGGGAAGAGTGGCTTCCCAGTTTTTGTGAATAATGTGGCAGATGGTAAACCTGTGAAGGTGATCCGTGTGCCAGGAATGGCTGGCGAATTAAGTGGCACGCAACTGCGAAAAGTGACCGCCGAACTGGAAGCCAAAGCTAAAGCGGTTGGAGCCAAGGGACTGGCCTGGATCGCACTGCCAACAGAAGAAACAGGTGAAGTGAAAGGCCCCATTGGCAAATTCTTCACAGTTGAACAGAAACTGGACTTGTTTGATAAGCTTCAGGCAGAGCCAGGTGATCTGCTGTTGTTCATCTCGGATGCACGCGAAATCGTATATGCGGTGACGGATGCGCTGCGTCCCTATCTTGCCGCAGAGCTGGGCTTGCTGGATAAGAATCTGCTCGCCTACTGCTGGGTCATTGATTTCCCAATGTTCATGTGGGATGAAGAAAACCAGCGTTGGGACCCCTCCCAGCATATGTTCACCATGCCGCTGCCAGAGGATGTGCCGCTGCTGGATAGCGAGCCTGGAGCAGCTCGCGGGTCTCAATACGATATGGTCTGTAACGGGCATGAAGTCGCCGGAGGCAGTATTCGTATCCACAAGCGTGATCTACAGGAAAAGATATTCCCTCTGATTGGGCAGACAATGGAACATGCCAAAGAGCAATTCGGGCATATTCTCGAAGCCTTTGAATATGGCGTGCCACCACATGGCGGAATCGCCTGGGGAGTTGATCGAGTGGTAGCGCTGCTGGCGGGCGAACCGAATATCCGCGAAGTGATCGCTTTCCCCAAGTCACAGACGGGTGCGGATGTTATGGCGCATGCGCCGTCAGAACCTGAGCCAGGTCAACTGGAAGAACTGCACATCAAGCTGGATTTGCCAGTAGAGGAAGAAGAAGCGCAGACGCTTTAACTACAGGATACGATCTGAAAAACGACAGCCAGCTCACTTATAGGTCGGTTGTTTTTTATAGTTGGGTGTCTGCACACGATGTACCATTGTCTGATGTGCCGGGAATTGTCTATAGTAACCGGATATGTTGAAAAGGTAATTGGTGCGGTCAGGAAGTCAGTCTTTACAGCCCTTCAGACCGCATGGTATAACAAATCACAACCTGCTGTGCGCGTGATGGCGCATACAGTTTTGAGCCAACACCCGAATAACGGGCACCGAATTCCGGGATCGAGGCGATAGGTTTCGGCCAAGGCCGAGACTCCGGAGATTTGCCCACCTGCGAAAGCAGGTTCAAAACAACGCGCACACACGGCATAGCGGGGTCCTTTTAAGAGGAAAAAAGCAGCGCATCTCAAGATGCGCTGCTTTTTGTTTACTGTGAATAATCCGCGCCGAAAACTTCTACCATTAACGGACCGATGCGGGCACGATCTGGTACGAGGACCGATGCACCAGCCGAAGTCGAGTAGGGAATGGTATAGAGTTCGTTGATCACACCCGTCTTGATATTGTCGAAAGGAATATCTTTGAGATAGAGACCGAGTTGGATGATCTGCTCGAGTGTCAGGCCCGTATAAATCCCATCACTGACACTACTCCAGATGCTAGGTGACTGGATGATAAGCTGCGGAAGTGTTTGAGCATCCAACACTTTGTCACGGATTGCATAGAGAATTAGCTGCTGACGCTGCGCACGCTGGAAGTCGTTATCCCCGTGACGGGTGCGTGCATACTTGAGGGCAGTGGTGCCGTCTAGCTGCTGTAAACCCGCGCGGATGTAGAACGGGTCATAGCCATAGTTCATATCGGGATAAAATGGGTCGCTGATGTTGTAGGGGATGTCTACAGTGATACCACCGATCGCATCAATGAAACGTGTGAAGGCATTAAAGTCGATGACTACGTAATCATGAATACGGATGCCGAGGTTGTACTGGACGGTTTGCATCGCAAGATCTGGGCCATAATCAGGACGTTCCAGTTCACCCAGAACCATCGACGAGTTGACCCGTTGAAGCTCGCTGTAACCTGGCACTTCCACATAGAGATCACGCGGAATGCTGAGGATGCCGATGCTGTTCGTGACCGGGTCCACACTGACGAGCATCATGGTGTCGGTGCGGTAAGCTAAACCAGTTTCACCTGGGCGACGGTCCAGACCCATAAATAATACGGTCAGACGCGACACGCCGTTCCAGGGTGTTAAAGCCAGGCTGCGCCCGTCATTGAGGATAATCTGCTCTGCAGTGGTTTCGCCTGCGGCATTGAATCCCGCCAGTGCATTTACGGGTGTGGGCAGCACCACCGCTGCCGTAGGGATAAACTCGGTTTCACCCTGCGAGGTACGCAGCAGCAGCGATATGCTCATGCCAATAATAACCACGATTCCTAACATCGTGAGGGCAATGATCGCCCATGCCCATTCTGCGCCCTGGCGTCGTGGTTTGACGCGCCGCCGCCGGATTCGCTCCCGCGCAGCTGATTCCGCTTCAACACTCGGTGGCGGTGGCAGGACCCGCTTATCGCTATAATAGGGTGAAAGGTTCATCTGCGTGGCCGCTTCATGTTGTGGTTGAACCGGTTGGCCGTTGATTAGGGTTGGTTCGTTGGGATTGTTGGTGTTTTCGGGAGCCATAAGCACCAGTTGTCCTCTGGAGATATGTTCCATAGTATAGGTTTGGTTAAAAAATGCGTCAATGGCGGTTGATCTACGATAAACCTACCACTGGTTGTCGGAATATGGCTATCGATGAGGCAATTTTGCAGCGTGGGGAGCCGACCCTGCGCCTTTACGCATGGGATCCAGCTTGCCTCTCATTGGGTTATGGTCAGAGTGTGCGTGATGTGGATTTTGATCAATTGCATAGGTTGGGTTGGGATGTGGTGCG
>JAIOHN010000925.1 GCA_019912985.1 Anaerolineae bacterium
TAAATCCGCCACCCGCTCGCCAGCTTGCACCTTGCTGACGATTTCTTCCTTGATCTCTTTGGGCACCCGTCGGCTCATCTGATCGTCTCTTTGGTTTCTTGTTGTCTCAGACTGTTGTCTTATTTTATGGGGTACCCATCATTCCGATCATCACTTGAAAAGTCAACGTGGTAAATTGAGCCAGAGATATATAGGTTGTCGCCTAATGTTTCAAAGAGATCGAGAAAGTGTGTTCCATCCTCAACTGAATAGACGTCAACATCAACAGTAATGGTTAGTCCTAAAGCTTGGGCTGGACTATTCAAAACCGCGATGTATCGTTCGCTTTCACTCCATATCAGGTCGTTAATTCGCATCGGCTCATCGCGACTGTCGAGATAGATGGTTTGCAGATCTTGTCCAATTCGGTCATAGATATGTACCGTCTCGCCTGTTGCAAATGCCAGTTTTGAGCCTGTGGGACTCCATGTGACATTTCCGATGGGAGAGTCAAAGTTCAGTTCAATAAAATCATCTGATTGACTTGAGATTGTGGTCGGGAAAATCAGCAAAATGAAAATCATGAAAAAGACTCTTCGGTGCATCAGTGTTAACCTTTGAACTCGGTACATCTGCTAATTCTCACTATAGCCACATACGGCGATAATCATCAACCGACGTCCGGCCAACGACTTGATCGAATTTGCACCGCTAACGGCGGAGCTTCAGGCGTCCTGTTTTTCCGAGTATGGGACAAAGCGTCTCAACCGCCTCAGACGGCACAGGGTGAGACACATATCTCTACTAGAATTTCAAAAACACCACCCCTGTCCAAAACGCCATTCCACCGCGTGAACCAAGGTTGAGGCAGTTGAGCCACCTGAGAGGCTTGTGCGCCGCCTCCAGTCACACCGTACCTACGCCTGACCCATACTACTTGCTGTCCCATTGACCTCCATGATCTGCGTTCCCATCGCCCCAAGCAGTCGATTTATCCTGCCCATCTTAGCAGGCGCAGTGGCGCGTCAACCTGCTGAGCAGATCGCTTAACCCGTTTCCGTCTGGCTTGTGCCGGTTCCCTCAGCGAAAACGGATAGCGCCCTGCGGGTGACGCAACCACCTAGAGAAGTACCTGCATCGATCTGGTCAGAAATCGCCAGCGGGCGATGAAGTGTAAACGCAGGTCATAGTGGAGGTTTGAAATGGGCAGCAGCATCAGTGTACAGATCACTGGGTTTGTGGGAAGTGATGTGGTTCTGAAAGAGGTCGGTGTACAGCGTGTGGCAAGCTTCAGCCAGGCGGTCAATCGCTAAACAGCAGACGCTGTGGGTGCGGGTCAACGCCTGGAATGGCCTCGGTGATGTGGCGGTCAAGTTTCTGCCTAAAGGTTCGCTGGCACAGATCGAAAGTTCGTGGCTCCGTCCGTCCGCATGGATCGACAAGAATGGTGAACCACGCGTCACCCTGGACATCGATGCCAACCGCCTGATCCTGTTGGATCGTGTCACCACGAATGAACAGGAAACCGAACAGATCCCGTTCTGAAAGCTGAATAAGCCTCATCCTCATAAGCGGCGTATCACACAATGCGCCGCTTTTTTGTGTCTCCGCATCAGGAACAAGTTGAAATAGAACTCTCTCGCACACCGCAGCGCGGCTAGTATGCGGCACGAGGTCACCCCTATCCAGCACCGGCGGGCAGGTACGCCAGTACCACCGTTCCGGCGGGACTGCCGAACCACCCGCCTATCCGCAAGCGGATTGCTGGACAGGCTTCCCCCTGCTGTGCCGCCCCGCGTGATTGAGCGTTGTGCTCGACGCGCTGGCGGTTCCAGCGGTGTGACGGGGGAGAATTCGTCATGTCCACAGCAGCATCCCGGAGCAAGATTCGTGCGTCCATCCAGCCGTTTCCGCGTACACCACGTTATCCGACAGGCTGGGGCGGTGATCTCACTTTTGCGGAAATCGCAGCGTGCTTGTCACCGATGATGGCTCGTAAATTGGCGCGTTTCGGCAACTACGCTCAGGACATCCCCGACAGCATCCAGACCGGGCTGATGCGTCTGTGGATGCGTCTGGTCGAACATCCAAATCTGCTGGCAGATGTCGGTATCTTCGGTGCTATGTGGCGGACACTGGCGATTAGCAAGCACACCACGTTGGAAAAGCAGTGCAGGAAGTACATCCCCTTCACCGACATTGAAAGCGAACTGGCGATGGACGTGGACGAGTATGGCATTCCGGGATACGCTTCGCCGACTATGTGGCCAAATTCCCCGGAACGACGGGCGCCCTGGGCAACGAAGATCGACTTCCGCCTGGACATCACCGAAGCGGTCCACGCCATCGCTCAGGAATACGCCGACGACATGAAAAGGCTGGTCGCGCTCTACATCCTGACGACCAGTGTTGACTCGAAGGCGGCACTGGACGCGCACAATCTGGCGCATTCAATGGTCTACGAGCGCATGACGGCGATCAGGTACCGGCTTCAGCGTATCCTGAAGGAATACGAGCCGGTCCAGCCGCGCACCTGGCAGGAACGGCTTCAGGCGGGCGAGATCGAACCGTATCTCAAGGTGGTCGAACACTACGAGGATCGTCCGCAGGCGCTGTTCGCGATCTATACGCTGACCACGGATGCAAAGGTGCGGAAGTTCGCCCGCGATGAAAAAGAGCGCAAGATGATTGTCTACTACCGGAAGAAGATCAAGAAGAAACTCGCCATCGCATACGGTAGTGTCTTAGATGGCTGCTCTAGACAAGGGCAGCCGTTTTCGCTTCTACGGCTGGTGAGCGTGTGAAGCAGGTACGTTCACCAGCCATTTTGTTGTTTCGAGCTGTTCATCATCGTCACAGGTGTCACAGCGTCACAAGCTGAGACGTTTACGGCTACAGAGTTTGCAAAAATCGCATACTCCACAAAAAACGCACGTCAGGTAGCCGATCGATACTTGTGACGATAGCGATTTTACGTGATTTTACCAAAACGATACAATAAGGAACAAGTATGGAGATCTGAACAACCCTTGGAGTAATTATGCGCGTTATTTTACAACCCTTCAGTGACGAAAAACTCGGTACATTACTAAACCGCGAACTTGAAGCAACAACCGGATACTCGAGTTTTCAGGCGGCTGTAGCTTTCTTAAAGATGTCTGGTATGCAGCATATTCAATCGGCACTTCAAACATTTATTGACCGCGAGGGATACATTCGTATGGTTGTAGGTATTGATCAATATGGAACCTCGTTTGAAGCATTGCAGACCTTACTAGCCATCATTGGGAATAGAGGTGAAATATGGATAAATTATGACACCCGCCAATATATCACCTTCCATCCCAAACTTTACCTCTTTGAAGGTACTGAACAAACTCTATTGGTCTTAGGTTCGGGGAACTTGACTGAGGGCGGTTTGTTCACTAATGACGAAGCTTCTTCTATTAACCTGCTTTTACCAAGCAATCCAGAGGACTTGAGCGTTATACAGGAAGTAAAGGCTGCGATTGACAATTGGTGTATGGCGGATGAAGCCAATACACGCAAACTGGACGAAGAATTATTGCACAAACTACTCGAAGGAGACTTGTTAAGAACTGAGTCTCAAATTCGCCTGGCAACAGTGGAAGCTGAACGAACTGACGTTTTTCCCACCGCACAAGAAAAAACTTCCGAAAAGCTCTTTGGGCCAGGCACAGTTACCAGGGCACGTCCAAGGCGACTTAGACCCATAAAACAAGGTCGAAAAGAAACCGAAGATACCACAATAATTTCCATAGAAGCCCTATCGGGTTTTGTAATGCTACTTACTAGAACAGACGTAGGGGTCGGTCAAACAACTTCTGGCACAAGTCGACGGTCTCCTGAGTTATTTATCCCTCTGGCTGCTCGAAATGCACAACCACAATTCTGGGGATGGCCTGATAAATTTGTTGAGCAACGGACAGCAAGCGGCAACACACTTGATAGTCGTAGCGATGTAGCTGTGCGGCTTGCAACAGAAAACACCAGTATCAACATGATGTGTTGGCGTCAGAAGAGCGATTTTCGGCTACGGAGCGAGCGACTACGTCGCGCAGGGCAAGAGGGGGACATTCTGAGGATAGAGAAAATGCGTGACACATCAAACTTTGAATACTACATTGAAGTGATACCTCACGGCACAAGCCTGTATGATGAATATTTGGCACTATGCACTAACGATGTGAGAAACTCGTCCAAGAAATGGGGTTTCTACGAAGCTGACTGACGAAAGCACAGGATCGTTTCCGCACTACCAGCATTCTTTTTGAAAATATCACGGGAAACCAGCATTTCCATTGGAATTGCTCGCTCAAGGCATAAACCAACGCTCTCACCCAGCTGCCCTAGAAGTACATCGGTCGGAATATCAATACGTTGTCCGCCTGCGATCGTATGG
>JAIOHN010000926.1 GCA_019912985.1 Anaerolineae bacterium
CCCAAGCTGGTCCAGCGCTTTAAAATAATAAGGCGAAGGCACCGGGCCTTTCAGGATCGGATCATCGGTGGCCTGCATCCATTCCAGCAACCACTGTTTCAAATCTGCCTCGACATCCGCGACTTCGGGCTGTCCAGCCAGATTGTTCTGCTCCAGCGGGTCTGTCTGCAAGTCATAGAGTTCGATCTGTGGACGCTTGCTGCTGATTTGATCGAACATGGTGGGATAGATGGGGCTGGCCTGAATATCGGTCGGCACATTAATGGCGAGGTCCGCATCCAGATTGACAATGAGCTTATAGCGTTTGGTGCGGATACCACGCATCGGCTCATAGGCCGTGTGAAAGGTCTTCTCGACAAAGACAGCTTCATTTGGCGGTGTCTCACTGCCCTGCAGCAACGGCCATAAGCTGTGACCGTGCAAATTATCCGGCAGCGGCAGCTCAAGCGCTTCCAGCACAGTTGGCACGACATCGACATGACTGACGATGGGTGTCAACCGTTTGCCGCCGCTGACTCCACCCTGCGGCCAGCGCATCAGCAGCGCGGCCTCGATGCCGGGGTCATAAAGCGTACACTTGGCGCGCGGCATGGCGATGCCATGGTCGGCAGCGAAGATCACCCAGGTGTTCTCACGCAGGTCGTTGGCATCGAGCGCATCCAGTATCATGCCAACACCCTCATCCATCGCTTTGATGCTGCCTTGCAAAGCGGCAAAATCCTGTTGTGCAGCAGGTGTATCCGGGATATACGGAGGAATTTCGACCCCTTTGCTGCTATCGTCACCACTTGCGTAGGCACGATGGGGTTCAAAAAAGCCGACTTCGAGGTAAAACGGTTGTGTCCCGACCTGAGCCAGCCATTGCTGCGCGGCTGGTCCGACCTGATCGCTGGCGCGGCGGCCTGCAATCACCTCATCGTAGCCCAGTTCGCGTGCGGTTGGGCCTGCGGTCAAATGCTGTACGCCGATCAACGCCGTGGCATAGCCAGCGGCCTGCAAGCGCTGCGCCAGATGCTTCTCACCCGGATGCAAGCGCCAGTTGAACGGGTCATGGGCCAGGCCCATCATGCCGTTGCTATGCGCATGTCTGCCGGTATGGAGCGCGGCACGGCTGGGGCTGCATTGCGGCGCGGTGCAAAAGCTTTTTTCAAATAAGACACCTTCTGCCGCCAGCCGGTCCAGCGCAGGTGAATTGACAGTGTGCCAGCCATAACAGTTGAGATGATGACCAAGATCGTGACAGGTGATAAAAACAATATTTGGGGGCATAAATATCTCCTTCCGGCGCTGGAGTATACCCCATTCTCACCAGCCAACCGATAGGATATGATGTGCGCATGAACCAATTGCGACGATTTGCCCTGCCCCTTCTGATTTTGCTGATCGGCTTTGCGCTGCGGCTGGCGCTTTACAATTATCACGGGCTGGAAGGAGACGACTCCTTCAGCCTGGCCCTCTCACGTGATGATACAGGCGACCTGCTGGCGGGGCTGGCGCGGCTGGAGCTGGATATTCACCCGCCGCTGCATTTTCTGGCATTGAAAGCCTGGACAGCGATCGCAGGGGACAGCCTGTTAGCTCTGCGTCTGATGAATATCCTGGCAGATGTATTAACCGGGGCGCTGTTGATGCGCCTGACCGGGCGCACCCTGTCGCGGCGCGCGGCACTGCTGGCAGGGCTTTTCTGGCTGGCATCGCCACTGCTGATTTACGCGACCTATCTGGTGCGCATGTACACGCTGCTGGCACTGTTTACGACAGCAGGCGCGGCCTGCCTTGCCGAAGCGCGTTATGGCTCGCGCGGGTTATGGTATGCCGGTGCAGCGGCCTGTGGGCTGCTGGCGGCGGGCAGTCACGTGATCGGCGGCGTGGTACTGGTAGCGCTGGCGCTGGCAATGCTGGCCGAGTGGATGATGAGCCAACGGCGATTCTCGATGTTGGCAGCAGGCGCGGCAGCATTCGCGCTGGCCGGGCTGCTCTATCTGCCCTACGCGGCCTCTGTCTGGGCGCTCTACCGTTCAGGCCGTCCCCTGGGCGCGGAGATCAGCGAAGCCAGCTTCAACGAACCTTTCAGCGCCTTAGCGGCGATTCTGTCCACGCTGCTGACCCACCGGCTTGCCATCTCGGTGTCGATTGGTCTGCTGCTGGTGATCGTGCTGGTGGCTGGCTCACTGCTGCTGTGGCGGCGCTGGCACGGGCAAATACTGCCGCTGCTGGTGCTGGCATGGCTTATGCTGCTGAGCATGAGTGGACTGGCATGGCTGGCGGGGATGTATAAAGCGCGCTATCTCACGCCCTTGGTTCCGCTGCTGCTGGCGCTGCTGGCGGGTATATTGGCCGCCCTGCTCAGCCGCTATCGGCGTTTACCGCTGTTGCTGGCCCTCCTGGTGGTTGGAATCGGTTTCGGCGGGCTGGTGAATGATCTCGACCGCAATTTTCGGGATGACTGGGTAGCAGCGGCAGCTTTTATCGAACAACATGAACGCCCTGGCGACGCCGTGATCGTTATCCCGGATTGGGGGCAGGAAGCCTTCAACTATCATTACCACGGCACCGCACCGGTCACGGGCGTATTTCCGCAAGTCTCAGCGGCGGTTGACCTCGATTCGACGCTGACACCGCTCATCAGCGGGCATGATCGCGTCTGGCTGGTACGGTATCAGCCGGAAGTGGCGGATGCAGAAGGTCGGGCTGAGGGGTGGTTTCGGGACCGTGCTCCCATCATCACCGAGATTTTCCCCAGCGGAATGCACATCAAATACTACGATTTCCACCCGCAGATGGATACCCTGCCGGATGATGTCCGTCCGCTGGATGCGCAGTTTGGCGATACGCTGCGGCTGCGCGCGGTTTACCTGCCGGTAACCAACGGCAGCGCCAGCGACACGCGGCTGCATCCGCCAAGTGGATGGGTGCAGGTGGTGCTCTATTGGGAAGCGCTTCATACCGGGCTGGAGGTCACACCACGGGTGCGCTTTACCGATTCCATCGGCCAGACCTACGGCGCAGCACTGGAACGCGACAATGATCTGACCCATCGCAGCCCGGTCAGCCAGTGGCAGCCCGGCAGCATCTGGCAGGTGGGCTACGATCTCAATCTGAACCCCGATACACCGCCGGGGCTCTACAACATCGAGGTGATGGTGCTGGACAGCACAGGCCAGCCGCTACCTGCCAGCGGAGCCGACACAGGCGAATCCTGGGTGATCGCCGGGCAGTTCCAGATCGAGTAGTGCTATACTGAAAAAAACATTATTTCGAAAGGATTTTTCGATGGTGACGGCCCTGGACGAAACTGTTCTTTCAAGAATCGACAGCGCACATCATGTGCGCGGCGTCCCCGCACAGCAGCGCAAGGTCCCCTACACCAGCATCCGGCAGGTGCTCTCGCAACATGCCAAGATCGCGCCAGAGAATCCCTACCTGATTCACTACGACGATCACGGCAATCGTGAAGCTTTAAGTTATGCTGAATTCAATGCCCGCGCCCACCAGACCGCCAATTTCCTGCGCGACGACCTGGGCATCCAGGCAGGGGATCGCGTGGCGACGATTGCCTATAACCATGTCGATACTACGGTGATTTATGTCGCCTGCTGGTTCGTCGGCGCGGCGGTCGTGCCGCAAAATGTAGCCGAAGACGACCGGCGCATCGCCTTTATCCTGCGCAACAGCGAGGCGAAAGTGTGCTTTGTCCGAGGCGAGTATCTTGACCGTGCGGAGAAAATCATTTATGGCACGGAGGATGGCCTGGGCGCGCCCAACATCCAGCAGATTATCCAGGTGGGCGGCGAAGCCCAGACAGATTATCTCCAGTTCTATGAGGTGGTGCGCAACCTCCCCATGACGTATACGGATGCCGATAGCAACCGACTGGATGACGAAGCGTTGCTGGTTTATACCAGCGGCACAACCGGCGCACCGAAAGGCGTGGTCCTCACCCAATACAACCTGCTGATTGATGCCGCCGGCATTGCGCAGTGGCAGGGTATCACCGGCAACCAGCGCATGATGTGCGTGCTGCCCACCCATCACGTCAACGGCATCGTCGTCACGCTGGTCACGCCGCTGTATGTCGGCGCATCCACCGTGCTTAACCGGTCATTTTCCGTGACATCCTTCTGGCCGCGCATCGCCGCCGAGCGCGTCAATATCGTGAGCGTGGTGCCCACGCTGCTGCAATTCCTGCTGGAATACGCGGAGCAGCAGCGCCAGGATGGTTACACGATCTTCGGCCCTGGCATCAACCGCCGTGACATCGTTCACTTTCGCCATTTCATCTGCGGCGCAGGCACACTGGCGATGAATCTGGCACGCCAGTTTGAGGATACCTTCGGCCTGCCGATCCTCCACGGCTACGGACTCAGCGAAACGACCTGTTACAGCTGTTTCCTGCCGATCAGCCTCAGTTGGGAAATGCATCGCCACTGGCTGCTTAGTCATGGCTATCCGAGTATTGGCTGCCCCATCGAACCCAATGAGATGGCAATTTTCGATGCCAGCGGTAACGGTCGGCAGCTCGGCCCTGGTGAGCGTGGCGAAATCTGTATTCGCGGCCATAACATCATGAAGTACTATTACCGCCGCCCCGATGCCAACCAGGAGACGTTTAAGTTTGAATGGTTCCGCAGCGGCGATGAAGGCTTTTATGAAATCGGCCCTGAAGGGCGGCATTACTTTTTCATCACCGGACGGCTCAAAGAATTGATTAACCGGGGCGGCGTGAAATTCAGCCCGTTCGACATCGAGGAAGTGCTGCTGGAAATTCCAGGCATCAAAGTGGGGCTGGCGGTGGGCTTCAGGAACGATTACTACGGTGAAGAAGTGGGCGCTTACTGTGTGCGCGAAGAAGGCAGCGCCATCGACGCTGATGCCATCATTGACTACTGTCGCACCCGCCTGACATTTGAGAAAAGCCCGAAAGTCGTGGTGTTTGGCACGGATATTCCAGTAACTTCAACCGGCAAGTACCAGCGCCTGCTGCTCCAGGAGCGATTTAGTGATTGGGAGCATACGCAATTCCGCGCGTAGACCATGCCCTATAAACAGTAGACCCAGGCCTCCAGGCCGCTGCGCAGCGTGATATAGATGCGGCGATAGGCAGCAGTTTCATAACGGTCAATCAACACCAGCTCATTTGGCGTAACGCTGATGACCTGACCTTCAATCGAATATTCCGGCTGGTCAGAGATGGCGATCGGATAACTGGCGGTCGGAAAAGTGATTTCGCCACGGTAAAATCCGTCCAATACATCCGGCTGACCTTCCGTAACGCGGCCAAAAACGCGCTGCTGCACCGCCGGGTCCTGTAACGTGCCGTAGACAAACAGAGACTCCATCGTGTGTCCACCTGCCTTAAGCGCTCAAGATAATATAAACTGTAACGTGTAGCAGGAATAAGTGTCAACATGAGCCGGATTATCCTCCACCTGGACCTGGATGCATTCTTTTGCGCGGTTGAAGAGCAGTTCGACCCGTCGCTGCGCGGCAAGGCGTTCGCCGTGGGTGGGCGACCGGATCAGCGCGGCGTGGTCGCGTCCTGCTCGTATGCAGCCCGCCAGTATGGGGTGCGCTCTGCCATGCCGATGTCCACGGCGCTGCATCGCTGCCCGCACCTGCTGATCGTTCGCCATCATTTTGACCGCTATCATGATGCTTCGCACAAGGTGATGGCGATTCTGAATGATTTAACCCCATTCGTCGAGCAGCTTTCGATTGACGAAGCCTTTCTGGATGTCACTGGTCTGCGCGAAGATGGTCAGACACTGGCACAACGCCTGCAGGCCCGAATCAACAACGAACTGCACCTGCCCTGCTCATTGGGTGTTGCCAGCAGCAAACTGGTCGCCAAGATCGCCAATAATCTGGGCAAAGCCGCTGCAAAAGGAGATGGCCCACCAAATGCGATTAAAGTGGTCCCGGCGGGCGGAGAAGCAGCATTCCTGGCACCGCTGCCGATTGAAGAATTGTGGGGCGTGGGGCCAAAAACCGCCGAGCAGCTGCATCGCCTGAGCATCCATACCATCGGGATGCTGGCGCGCTGGCCAGAAGAAGATTTGTCGCGGCGTTTTGGCAAACTGGGGCGGGACCTGTCTCAACGCGCACGTGGGCTGGATGATCGCCCGGTTGAAACTGAGCGGGAAACCAAGTCCATCAGCAAGGAGACGACTTTCAGCCATGACCTGACCAATGGCGACGACCTCCGGCGGACCATTCGCCATCTGGCGGAGGGTGTCGGGCGGCAGGTGCGCCAATCCAACCTGCGCGGCACGACTGTGAAACTCAAGCTGCGTTGGGCGGACTTCACCACCATCAGCCGCCAGCTCACATTGGAAGTCGCCACCGATCACGACGACGACATCGCGGACGCCGCGCTCAAACTCTTCGACAACGCCTGGATCAAAGGCCAGCCGGTGCGACTGCTTGGGGTTGGACTCAGCGGTTTCGAAAACGCTGCCCAACAACTCGGCCTGTGGGATGGCGCAGAGACTGAACGAAAAGGTCGTCTGCAGAGCGCGCTCGACGATTTACGTGAGCGCTTTGGCGATGATGTCATCCAGCGCGGCAGTCACCTTCAGGATGAAGAATAACCTACCCCAACGGCGTTGAAGAAGGAGATGGCGTAGCACTGGGCGCAGGTGCGAGCGTCGGCGTCAAAGTGACGGTGGGCGTGAGGGTCGGCGTTGGAGATGGTGGCAGCGGCGGCACATCGACCTCTTTATACAGGTTCACAGGGTCAAAGTTGCCTGCACAGACGAAATCCGTCCGCAGCCCCCAGCCGGTTTGCTCCCCAGGTAGCAGCACCCGCAGCCACTCGCCGGTCACATCCTGCGCATTGACCACCACCGGGTCGCCCTGCGGCACCGTGCCAATCACCTGATGCCGTATGTCCGGCCCAGCATGGAGCGTAACGCCTTCCCCGGCGGGCGTACATTCGGGATTGACGACGTTGATGGTCATGCTCTGCTCATAGTTGTTGCCCACCGCATCCTGAGCGACCAAACGCACGGTAATGGGGTCACGCGCGATCCCGGCCACGCCTTCAAAGTCGCCAGACGGCCCGTTGACCTCCAGCACGGTCGAAGTGAAGTTCTCCAGGCCCAGGATTTGCGTGCGGACCGCCCCCGGCACATTCCACTGAATCGACAGCGAATCCACCACATAACGCACCAACTGCGAAGGTGTGATCGAAAATGTCTGGATTCCGGTGATCGGTTCGTAAATCCGCACCGACTCCTCACGGCTGGCCTGCAAATCACCATTATAGCCCGATAGCTGGATGGCGATCTGGCCGGTGTAAGCACTGGTATCCACATCGAGAAAAGCCGTTGCCTGAGGATCGCTTTCCGAGCGGACAGGTGTCCCGTTAATAGCCAGTTCGTAATCTACAACATCTGTCGCCTGCCAGTAGATTTGCAGCGGTTCGCCACGCGCCACCAGCGTACTGCTGAGGCTGAAGCTAGCGAAGTTGGGCTGTGGATTGGGCCGCAGCGCCAGCAGCACCAGCGCAGCAACCAGCAGCAGGATGACACCGCCCACCGCCCCCATCAGTGCCAGCGGCAACCAGCGTGGCATGACCGGCGTCTGCACCACATAACCCCGAATGGCGGCTATAAAGCGGGCGGCATCTCGCGACTGCACCACAATATCAAACGGGTATCGACGTGTCTGGCCGAAGTAGTAATTGCGCCGGGGCTTGATCGTCCCCTGCACAGTGATCTGTTGTCCAGGTTGTAAAACCACATTGGGGCCAGGGATATAAAAATTCAATTGTTCGGCCAGGTCTCGCCCCTGGATGGTGAGAGGCAGCACAGCGCTTCCCTGATTATGCAGGTAGAGCGAAAACTGCTCGGTAGCTGAAACCACTTTCGATTGCAACGCCATCCCAAAGCCACCGTAAGGGAGGATCGACAGCGTTAGCCGGGTCTGGATAGCCGCTTCAGGATTGTCCTGTGGGTAAACCCGGATCTTCACCTCATAATCGCCCGGCTGACTGTCACTGCGGCGCAGTGGCTTAAAGTTGACCAGGATAAAGGCCGTATCCTGCGAATCAATTAAGGGCGTGGGGCGGTCAATGCGTATCCACTCTTTAGGCAAGCCCGTGACCTCAACCGTAAAGCGCCGTTCCTGGTCAGTGCGGTTGGCGATCGACAGTTCAGCGGAAATGTGCGCGCCCGGTGAAACACTCTGGCCCGGATCACGCAGGTCAACGGCAAACTCGGCATTCGCCGCTTCCACACGTTGCGTAATATCATCCGTCGGTGCCATTGGACGGGTGGGGGTTTCATCAATATGGTGATAAATAATCCGCAGATTACCGATCAGGATTTCCTCGCCGCCGCCTAATAAGCGCTGACCTTCTTCCTCCAGCTTCACCCCATCGACAAAGGTGCCGTTCGCTGATCCCATATCAGCGACATAAACCTCACCATTTTCATAAGTGATGCTGAAGTGGTAACGCGAGATCGAGGAATTATCCAGCATGACGGTGTTGCCGCTCGACCGACCAACCGACACATTGGGACTGGACAGCGGGAAAGTGCGAATGTTCCCATCCGGCCCAAACACGTCAAGACGACCATAGACCATACCATCACGCTCCTGCTGCGAATGCTCCACTTTCACATTGTAACCGTATGGTGGGCTTTAGCAAACAGCAACCTCTTTAAGTTTTTATAGTTGATATAAAGTTAAAATTGTAAACATGTTAACGGTTAAATCAATTATTTTGGTGTAGATTGTAAATGTTGTTCAAGAAAATCAATGGTAAGGAAGCACATGACAAGCATTAACCGCAACCGCAGCATGATCTTTATCGCATTCATCGTCGTCATTGTATCGGCTGCCTTCGTACCCGCGACACTGGCAAGTGACCAAGTTACCATTTCAATTCCATCATTAAATGTGGAGTCTGGGATCAAACAGTTCCCCCTCAATGGTGTGAGCTGGACTATTCGCCCCTGGGAAACTGGTATTGGGCATCTGGAAGGCACGGGCTGGTTCGATGTGGGCGGCAACATCGCCCTGGCTGCTCATTCTTCTATGCCTGATGAATCAGCAGGGATTTTCGCCTCGCTTCATCATGTCAACGTAGGCGATACAATCAACGTTCATGTGGGCAGCGAAGAGCGCGTTTACAGTGTGGTAAGTGTGGGCAGCGCCAGCATCAACGACCTGGCACCACTCTACCCGACCGCCAACGAGCGAATCACCCTGATTACCTGCCAACAGGGGACGTTCGACGCACAATCTCAGGTTTACACACAACGTGTGGTCGTTGTGGCAGATCGCATCAGCTAGATTTTATCCTTATCTCCAATCAAAAACGCCCTGATCGGGCGTTTTTGATTCCTAATCTCAACAACCCCCAGCGATAAGGGGTACGAGTTAAGAGATTCCAATGCTACTCTTACTATTGTAGGAACAGGCCTCCTGAGTCTTACATACATAAAATTGCTCGTCAGCATCCATCATCGAGTTTGAGTACAGGGGGAGCAATCATGAAACAACTCGTGCGAACCTTTGGCGTCGTCGTATGCATCCTGCTTTTGAGTTTCGCGCTGACGATTTTACAAAAAGATGTGATTAATCCTTATGAATGGATGATCGCCGTTACGGTGGCACTAGCCAGTGCGATCGCGCTACTGATTTTGGTGCTCACGTTAATCAATAATCTGCTGCGGACCCCGGAGCCAAAATTGCCACCCGACTTACCAAAATCGGATGACAGCCATATTCCGAATCGTCCGACTGCTGAGCAGATACGTTCGCAATCGGCTTATGGCAAACATAACATGCCGGGCAGAGATCGCAGCTTCGAGGCGAGAAAAGTCTGGCATCAGCGGATGCAGGAGAGAAACCATCCCCGACAAAACGCGGAGGAATGGAACAGAACCTACGGCAGAGGAAAGAAACCACTCTGGAACCCAGAGAAGGATGATACGCCGCCGGGTTTTAAAGACATCACACAAAGAGGTCCATAAGTAATAAAAAGGGCGCGTTGGGATTTTCCAACGCGCCCTTTTAAGTTGATTTCCTGAAGTGCTAGATCACGCGGTGGCAGGCCACCCAGTGACCGGGTGAATACTCAATGAGGCCAGGATCTTCACCCTGGAAGCACGGGCCAAAGCGGACAGGGCAGCGCGTGTTGAAATTGCAGCCTGTCGGCGGGTTGGCCGGGCTGGGAACGTCACCGGTCAAAATAATGCGCTGACGTTTCTTCTCGATCAACGGATCTGGCACCGGCACCGCAGAGAGCAGCGCCTGGGTGTAGGGGTGCAGCGGATTTTCGTATAACTCATCCGAAGGAGCCAGCTCGACGATTTTGCCGAGATACATCACCGCCACACGGTCGCAGATATGGCGCACCATACTGAGGTCATGCGCAATGAAGAGATAAGTCAGGTTCAGCTCTTCCTGGAGGTCTTCCAGCAGGTTCACCACCTGCGCCTGAATTGACACGTCAAGCGCGGAAATCGGCTCATCCGCCACGATAAAGCTCGGCTCAAGTGCCAGCGCACGCGCGATACCAATACGCTGGCGCTGACCGCCGGAGAATTCATGCGGATAGCGATTGACATAATATGGATTGAGGCCTACTTTTTCAAGCAGCGACTCCACATATTCTTCCTGCTCCTTGCGCCCCATCACATTGTGAATGCGCAGCGGTTCGCTGACAATACGCCCAACCGACATACGTGGGTTGAGCGAGGCATAGGGGTCCTGGAAGATCATTTGCATCCGGCGACGCATCTTGCGCAGGTCTTCGCCCTTCATAGTGGTCAGTTCTTTAAAGTTTTCCTGACCGCCTTCATCGGCATCCTTCAACTGGACCGAGCCATCGGTGGGTTTGTAGAGCTGCAAAATGGTACGTCCGGTCGTGCTCTTACCACAACCTGACTCACCCACCAGACCAAGGGTTTCGCCTTTGTAAATGTCAAAGCTGACATCATCAACCGCCTTTACAGCGCCTACCTGACGCTGAAAGATGATGCCGGAGGTAATGGGAAAGTGCTTCTTTAGTCCGCGTACACGGACAAGCACGTCTTTATCGTTGGTTTTCGACTGGGTTTGGGGTTCAGGTGCTGAGTTAATCATGCTGATGCCACTCCTTGCGGTTTCGGTGCTCCAGGACGGAGTTCATTATTGCGGACATCCACCCAACAAGCCATGGTATGGGATTCCGCCTTTGCGTCCGGCACAGGTTCCAGCGGCGGGACATGATCGACACACAAATCACGGCGATAAGGGCAGCGCGGCACAAATGGGCAACCCGTGATAGGGTTACGCATGTCCGGTGGTGCTCCTTCAATCGAGGTCAAGCGCCTACCACCCCCCTCGTCAAGACGTGGCAGGGATGACAACAAGCCCAGCGTGTAGGGGTGACGAGGATCACTGAAGACCACATCCACCAAACCACGCTCCACGATGATTCCGGCATACATCACTTGAATCGTATCGGCAACACCAGCAACCACACCCAGGTCATGGCTAATCCAAATGATCGCCATCCCAAATTCATCACGCAGGCGTTTGATCAAATCGATAATCTGCGCCTGAATGGTTACATCCAGCGCTGTCGTAGGCTCATCTGCAATCAGCAGCTTAGGGTTGCAGGAAAGGCCCATCGCGATCATCACGCGCTGGCGCATCCCGCCCGAAAACTGATGTGGATAATGGTCGAGGCGCGATTCCGCATCGGGGATACCTACCAGGGTGAGCAGTTCAGCCGTACGTTTGCGTGCCTCTGAATTACTCATACCCATATGAAGCTTCAACGCTTCGGTAATCTGCGATCCAATGGTCAGCACCGGATTCAATGAGGTCATTGGGTCCTGGAAAATCATGGCGATCTCAGCGCCACGCACCAACCGCATCTCCTCCGATGACAACTTAAGCAGGTCACGCCCGCGAAAGATCACTTCACCGTTTTCAACTTTACCAGGCGGGCTGGGGATCAGGCCCATAATGGAAAGGGAATGGACACTTTTGCCGCTACCGCTTTCCCCAACTACACCCAGCGTTTCACCCTCTTCCAGAACATAGGAGATGTCGTTAACTGCATACACCGTCCCTTCCTGGGTGTAAAATCTGGTTACGAGGTTTTTCACCTCCATTAGAACTGCCAAAAGTGATGCCCTCCTCAATTAACTCGTTATGCTACTGTGAAGTCATTTATGGAACGAGAGTTTGCACGAAAATGACGAGTCTGTCAAATTCTTTTAAGTTACTTGGTATAGCTTCGAAAGTTTCAAGAGTCAGATCAGATTTAAGTGATTGATAGGAGACGTTGGCTTTCAGCCAGATACCAATCAATCGTTTCACGGAGGCCATCCTCAAATTGGGTTTCCGAGCGAAAGCCAAATGCACCCTCTGCACGGCTGACATCCAGCTTGCGACGAGGCTGACCATTAGGCTTGGAAGTATCCCAGCGCAGCGCACCACGAAAACCGACCAGGTGAGCAATCGTCTCCGCCAATTCCTTAATGCTGATCTCAAAACTGCTGCCAATATTTACCGGTTCCGCATCGTTATAATGTTCAGCAGCCAGCACAATACCACGGGCCGCATCCTTGACATACAGAAATTCGCGGGTGGGTGTGCCATCACCAAACAAAGTGACGGCTGGCAAATCCTGGTCTTTCGCGTCCAGCATTTTGCGGATCATATCAGGGATGACGTGAGCGGTTTTGGGATCGAATTTATCACCGGGACCATAGAGATTGACCGGCAGCAGATGAATGGCGTTATAATCATATTCCTGTCGATAAGCCTGGCTTTGCACCAGCAGCATCTTCTTGGCGAGGCCATAGGGCGCGTTGGTTTCTTCTGGATAACCGTCCCACAGGTCGCTTTCTTTGAACGGCACTGGCGTATACTTCGGATAACTGCACACCGTCCCAACACCGACGAATTTAGCGACTCCTGCCCGCCGCGCATACTCCAACAAGAGCGTACCCATCATGATATTGTCGTAGAAAAATACGCCGGGATGCTCCCGATTCGCGCCAATGCCGCCTGCTGTCGCCGCCAGGTGAATCACCATCGTGGTCTGTGGGTACTGCTGGAACAAACGCTCCACGGCAGCCTGTTCGCGCAGATCATAATCACGGCTGCGCGGGATAATCACTTCAGCGGGTTTCATCTCACGCAGATGGTTTACTACATGCTGCCCCAGGAAGCCGCTGCCTCCGGTCACCATCACATGCTGCGTCCGCCACTGAAAAGGATGATTATTCATAGTCAATCCACTCACTTATGATCAAGCGGTGTCATTCTATCATGAGACCTGAGCAGATACCAAGACAGCAGCGTTGAGTCAGACTGAGCACACAAAAGGATTAAAAAGAGGCCAGCGCGAGTTTGCTGACCTCTGGGTCTACGAAGAAAATTATAATTGGCGAGGATTATCTACACCCTAAAGCGGATTATCGGCAATCACCAGCTTACAACGACGCTGCGGCAGCATCGCCTTGGATTCCAACCATAAGCTTCCCATGTCCATCGGGCGGCTCACTTTAGCGCGGGTTCGCGGAGGCAGCACCCCAAGCTGAAGCAGTGATGCATGAATCATGTCACGGATACGGCGACTCGGATGCTCAGCCTTTTCCTGTAACACCGCCACCGCTTTAGACGTTCCCAGGCTGGCAAGTGCTTCCACAGCCGTGTAGGCGACCCATTCCACAGAGTCATCCAGCAGCGGAGCCAGCGCAGAAACCGATTTTGGATCGCGCAGCCAACCGAGCGCAGCAGCAGCCTGCATCCGCACATCCTCGCTGCAATCCCGCAGCGCCCACTGCAATGGTTCTACAGCGGTTTCATCACCAATCCAACCCAGCGCAAAAGCCGCACGTGTGCGCACGTGTACATTTTTATCCCGAAGCGCAGCAGCGACTACATCCACCACACGTTCATCACGAATCCAGGCAAGCGCATTGATCGCCCCTGCCCGAACCAGCGGCGCACCATACTGCGAGGCAATAATCAGCGAGTGAACGGCGCGTGAACCGATTTTTGCCAGGGCGACCGCTGCATCCCAACGCACGCGTTCATCAGCATCCGCCAGTGCGTAGATCAGTGAATTGATGGCACGCGGATTTTTGAGCATCCCCAGACCGCAGGCGGCATAGCGACGTACTTTATCATCGGGATCATAACGCAGCGTCGTCATGAGCGGTTCCACGGCGCGCTGATTCCCTAGATTCCACAGCACCCAGATGCAGCGCTGGCGTACCTCGACAGTGGGGTTATTCAGCGCATCAATCAAGGCATCCACAGCGGCATCGCCAAATCGTGACAGAGAGATGGCCGACAGCACAGCCAACTGCTCGTTGGAGTCACCCAGGTTGCTCACCAGCAGTTTGATTATTTGGGGATCGTTCGTGTGGGTCAGTTGGCGAATGGCCTGATCACGTTCGCCAGCGTTTCCGGTGTAGAGCGCAACAATCGCGGGAAAAACAGAAGTATGAGGTGGTTCAAAAGAAAGGTTTCCAATGGTGTTCATGATAACACCTGTACACACTGAGTGATCAATTCTTAGTTTTATTAAACAAGAAGTGACTTGACCACGCATCACCCATTAAATAGGGGTTCCTATGAATCCATCACCATTCAGGGACAGTGCAAGTGTGATCGGAGATGTGGAGAAGAAGTGTTATTGCTGCGATGTCTGTGGATCATGCCCCAGGCGGCGCAGAATCTCCAGCGCTTCCTCGCGGACCGGCCCGTGCTCCGCGCCATTGAGCGCGACCGACATCAGCACGTCCACCGCCTGCTCGTTCGCGATCTGCCCCAAGGTGCGTACCGTCCAGATGCGGCCCGTTTCGCTGGTAGGCGTATTCAGTGTTTTTACCAGGGTATCCATGGAAAGGTGATGCATACGAACCAGACCTTGCATGGCATGATTCGCTACGTCTTGTACGCGATCATTCAGGGCGGTTACCAGGGGAGGAATTACATCGCGATGTTCAATTTCGCCCAGGACGAGCGCCGCGTAAATACGACTGTCAGAACGCGGATCGTTCAGCAGTATATCGACCAGGCCCGCAATAGAGCGAGAGTCGGCCTTTTTGCCAAGCTCGAACAAGGCGGTCTGCCGATCTTCCGCATCAATTTCAAGCTCGTCTTCCACCAGGCTGTAGAGGGCATCGCTGGCAAAATCCATCTGCAGCACACCCAACGTCACGATCGCTTTGGTGCGCATGTCACGACTCTCATCATAGGCGGCATCCAGCAGCCCTTCCACCGCCCGCATATCGCCAATTTGCCCCAGCGCTTCAATCGCAAACAACCGCATCCAACGGTCTTCATTGCCATAGAGGATTTCCATCAGTGGCTCGACCGCCCGCACATCACGGATTTGCCCCAGCGCGCGCACTGCTTTGGTACGCAGTTCCGAGGCAGGGTCGCGGATAATGGCGATCAACGGATGCACGGACCGCGCATCACACATACGACCTAAAGAAATCGCCGCCTGCTGCCACACTTTATCGTTCATGTCATCCAGCGTCCGCACCAGCGAATCAGCCGCATCCCGGTCGCCAATACGCCCCAGGGTTTCTGCCGCATTCGCCCGTATCAACGGGTCTGGATTATGCAGTTCTTCTATCAGCGGTGTGACAGCCATCTGCCCCAATTTAGACAGCACAATCACCGCGCCAAAACGCACCCATTCATCTTCGTCCGCCAGCGCCTCGATCAACACCGGCACGGCCTGCTGCTGTCCCATGTGCAGCGCCCACACCGCGTTTTTGCGAACTTCCGGGTCCGGGTCATTTCGCAGCCGAAACACGAGTGAACCAAGCGCCTGAGGATCGCCAAGCTTGCCCAAGGCACACACCGCCCCGGCGCGTACATTCGGATTCGCATCATCCAACACCATCAACAAGGGTTCGACTGCTGCCTGGCCGATGCGCACAAGATTATCGACAACCAGAGTATGGATACGCCGATCGTCAGCTTCGAGCGCAGTGATTAAGGTGGAGATATTGGCAATCACGATGTTACTCCTGTGAAGGGGCAAAATAATTTATCGGCAACTGTAATCACAAGTTTTACGAAGTTTACTATTACAGACCTCACATTTGCCTAAATATCTGCTTCTTTTGCCCCTCGCACAGCGTAAAAATCAGGAAAACAGGACGTACTGAGTCAGGAATTTGAGCACACTCCCGTAGTACGCCTCAATCGTCTCCGGCTTGCGCCAACCATGACCTTCCCCGGCATAGATGTGATACTCATGTGGGACACCACGCGCCCGCAGCGAGGCGACAATATCATCGGACTGCTGACGTGGCACCACCTGATCTTCCTCACCCTGGAAAACTGCGATCGGGTCCACCAGCCGATCCGCATGGAAATAGGGCGACCGCTCCCGGTAGACTGCCGCGGCTTCTGGCAGCGGGCCAAGCATCGAGTCAAGGTAGCGTTCTTCAAACTTATGCGTATCCATCGCCAGCAGGAACTGATTCGATACCCCGAAAGAGCAGATGCCTGCCTTATAGAAGCCCGGTTTGTCAATCAGGGATTGCAACACGGTAAACCCACCAGCACTGCCGCCCATAATCACCAGTTTGCTGGCATCAGCCAACCCCTGCTGCGCCAGATACGCGGCACCGCTGGCGCTGTCCTCCACATCATAGATGCCCCAGTTACCGATCAGCATATTCATATAGGACTTGCCGTAACCGGTACTGCCGCGATAATTCACATTCAGAAGGGCAAATCCCCGGCTGGTAAAAAACTGCGTACCACCGTCAAACGAGGTCAACACCTGACTGGTTGGCCCGCCATGGACTTTCACAATCAGCGGCGGTTGTCCAATTCCTTTAAAGCGGTCATTGGTGGGCGCATAGTAGAGGCCATGAACCACCTCGCCATCATGCCCTGTCCAGGTAATTGCTTCCGCCATGGAGATTTGTTCCTTCAGAAGGCGTTCTGAGCTTGACCGGCGGTGAATCCGCAGCCCGCTTTCGCCCTCCGATACCAGGACCTGCATACTGTCTGCATCAGGATTGAGCGCGGCGGGAACTTCCATCCCCTTATCACGATAGGTGATGACTCGGGCTGGAATATCGGAGGCGCTGGCAATGAGCGCGACTGTCGAGTCGCCTGGGGAGACGGCTGGTTGGCTCAAATGCGTATATTCCTCCAGCCCGTCTATTTTCTCAGCGCGTCCAGACTGAATATCCGAATACCACAAGTAATGAATCGCCTGCTCGTTGCGGATGTAAAAAAGCCCTTTGCTGTCGGCTGACCAGCCGTAGCTGCGCATCCCCTGGCCCCAGGCGGGCATTCCGTGTTCTGCCTGGGCATCGGTCAACTGGCGCGCAGATTGTTTTTCGAGGTCATAGAGGTAAAGCTGGCCCCAACCCGATTCATCGCTCACATAAGCCAGATAACGGCCATCGGGCGAAAACGCAGGCTGAAAGATCGCCGTGGTTGTACTGCCTGCTACCACCACATTGTCGCTCACGACTGGCATGCCGTTGCCATCATCCGCGAAGGTGATCAGATGCAGTTCGGTGCCATCCCACGGCATTTGCGGGTGATTCCAGGCGACATAAGCCAGGTAATTTCCCTGTGGATGCCAGGTTGGCTGCATCACAAAATCCGTGCCAGAGGCCAGCATCACCGGCCATGACTTGCCATCGGTGGCGATCATTGCCAACGAATCGCGCCGTTCATAACTGTTGACATATGCCAACCAGCATCCATCCGCCGAGACAGCCGGGCTGGCACAGGCACCAAATGCCGGCGCGATCGGTTGTGCCGCGCCGCCTGCCAGTGCTTGCTTATACAGGCGGCCTTCTGGCCCGGCGAAATAGACCTGCCCCTGCGCCACAGTAAAATCGCCACCACCATAGCCGACGCGCCCTCGCACCGAGAGGTCACTGGTCAGATCGCATGGCGCATCCACGCCTTGCTGCATCACCAGCACGCCCTGTGCGCCCCGATTCTCCAACCAGACAAGTGTTTCGCCGTCGGTATCCCACTGCACATCACGCAGACTCAATGACGCACTGAGCATTTTCGCAGAAACTGGGCTGGGCCATGTACCGTACTGTCGGATTTCTTTCGTCATAACTGGCCTCCAGATTAAACTTCAAGCAGAAGGCTATTATGCCGACGAAATGGAAGGATTTGCAACGGTGGGAGGAGAAATAAAAACACCCCGTATAAACGGGGTGTGGGTTTTAAATGTGGGACAGGGGAAAAAAAATTCTAGAAAAAGTTATTTTTGATGCCCCACATCTCTATCTGACTATCAGTATATAACTTTCCAAGCCAACGTCAACCAACTTCTGACGGACCCCTCATTGTGAATGCTCGTACTATCGATAATTACTTTAAGCACAAGTTAAGTTTTATCCTCAAAGCGTATGTTAAAAATCCTATGGAACAGGTTCCAAACAAATTTATAATTGATTTAGCGTAAATACGATGATCAAAACTTACGCAAAGAGCTTCGCTCATCTTTCTTTAATTTCATACAAAGTACACAAAGGCTTTGATTTTTCCAACCTGTTTGTTGTCACAATGTACTGAGAAAGTCAGATTTTCACGTATTTTCTAAGGCAACCACCTGCCGCGCCAGATCACTCTGCGGTGAGAATTCTGAGGAGATAATCTCCACGATCGTGCCTTCCTCAGCCCAGTCATATAGCAGCTTGGCATTCGAATCGAGTGACATAATGCAGCCAAAGGTATAAGGCGCGCCGACATTACCACCACCCAGGTAAGCCCCATTGGGCAACAGCACCGCACCGTGAAAACCATTCATCAGGCCCGGCACCACTTCATAAATGCCCATAAACCAGTACATCTCCCACTGTCCACAGCCCTGACTGTTGCACAGGGTGTAACTGCTGCCCAGAGCAACATCGTCATGGCTCAACACCTGAAAGACACCTGGGGATGTGGGGGCGCTGGACATGCCGGATGAGATCAGCCAGTTAAAGACCTGCTGCCCATTCTCATATGCCACCAGCGATTGTGTGCTGAGATCAACGATAATCCGCTTGTTCGGCACCGGATCGAGCGGCAGAGTCACATCACGCGAGGGAAGATTGATCACATCGCCCGGCGAGAGTGTATTCAGGTCACGTCCGGCATTAGCTTCTTCAACCAGGAAGAATGGAATACCCGTTTGACGCGCAATACTGTAGGCGCGATCGCCATAAGCGATCTCGTACTGTGTGGGCCGGTAACGAATTCGCAGATTGACACGTTCCTCATGCCCTGCAATCGCCTCACGCAGCTTGTCGATTGTCTCGTTATGGTCCAGATAACGTGGTTTCGCTTCCCCATCCAGTGAAGCATTCTGGGCATCCAGGAAAGGCGCAAAAGCTTCTTCGCGCAGTGTCAGGCCATCACGACCAGCCTGAAGCCAGGATACGAACACATCCGCAGTCGTCTTCCAGGAGAGGTATTCATCAGTGAAGGGATCATATCCTATCATCTGGAAAGGATTGTTCACCAGCTCACGCGCCTCTTCCAGATACAAATCAGGGTCGTAGACATCAGGCGGCAGGGTTTCCATCACCAACGCAAGCTCACGATCTTTGATGATCTCAACCACATCCTGACTTAGTTTGTCCATCGTGGCGACCACATTTAAGCGCCGCCCATCGTAGCCCGCAACCCCGGCAACTTCATCCCCTTCCAGCTTATACCCTGCATTAGCGGGATGAATATCTGCTTCATCAGACAGCGCCAGCACAAATTCCTGGGCAAGTGCCGTGTTCATTTGAACATTGGGATCCAGATACCAACCAAAAGGCATTCCAGCTAGGCCTACGCCACGCGCAGCTTCCGCAATTGGGCGAGCATCCAGGCTTAAGCCCAGTTCACCCGGCGAAGCGGTCCAGCGCCGGTCACCATCCACCAGCGCAATCTGGATGTCCTGATTCCAGGCGGTTTGCAGCGCGGCCTCGGCTTCATCAACCGTCATATCACCCAGATAGACGCCAAACGCCCACACATTCGGAAATGTGCGTCCCTGAAAGACATGAAGCAGGATATAAAGCAGCGCCAGCGCGCCTAGCGCAGCACCTACTTTCGAAAGTAAGCCCGGCACCCGGCTGAGATGCCACCACGCGTCACGCAGCGGCAGACTGATACGTCCTGCCCACGCGCTGGCCTGCTTGAGTGACTCCGAGTCCAGTTCTACATGCGGCGGCCCACCGCGCCGTTTTTGACGCGCTTCATAACGCTCACGGGCGCGGCTTACTTTCCTACGTCTTGGTTGGTATGAGTCAGCCATAACATTTCACCGAGATAACGATAATACCCTTATTGTATCACCAACTGTCTACTGCTCTTACTAACGCGCTTCTGTTCGATAGTCGTTACGTGGTGGTGAGAACGCATCGACCGCCAACGTGTCAATCACAGCGCGCGCGCTGTGGATCACGCCACCGGGAATCGCGTAACTGTCTCCCGGATTGAGCGCATACACTTCATTACCGATAGTCATCTCTAGCTTACCAAAAACGACATATCCGACCTGATCATTCATGTGGCTGTGCGGGGGGACGGTGGCACCGCGTTCAAGGAAGAACTCGCACATCATGGCTTCATCTGTTGTCGCCATCGTTCGCCGGTAGACACCCGGCTGCATTTCCACTTGATCAGCATCTTTTGACGTTATGAAATACCCATCCGCCATAGCGCCTCCATCTGTGCAATTCCGCACGTTTTATACTACAAATTACGCGGTTATGCGAAACTGATGGTCAAAACCATCCGCTATATAGGGAAGTTTTTGTTGATTCGTGCTAGTCATCCACTGCAATAGTCATTTACAATTGAATGGGCAACCTGGACCAAAAGGAAGTACACATCGTGACACAATGGCCGTCAAAGCCTGTTCTATATGAGATCAATACCTGGGTTTGGCTGAACTCACTCAGCCGCCAGTACAACGACCGCATCACACTCAATAACGTTCCTGACGAAGTATTGGATGACCTAGCCAGCACCGGCCTGGATGGGATCTGGCTGATGGGCGTTTGGACGCGCAGCCCTCGTGGTGCACAACAGGCCAAGCAGTATATGCATGAATACAAACCCGCCCTGCCGGATATTACTGAAAAAGACATCGTCGGTTCGCCCTATGCGATTTATGAGTACAGAGCAGACCGGCACCTGGGCGGCAAGAGCGGTTTAAAATCCATACGGCAGCGCTTGGCTGATCGCGGCCTGTGTTTGATTCTGGATTATGTCCCTAACCATATGGGAATCGACCACCCCTGGATCAAGTCGCATCCCAGCTATCTCATGCAGGGTACCCCTAAAGACCTGATCCGCCACCCGATTGATTTCTTCGCCGCGCAGGATGGCTGGGGGCGCTCCCTGGTGATGGCCCATGGGCGTGACCCTTATTTCCCTGGCTGGTCGGACACCGTGCAGGTGAACGCCTTCCATCCGGACTTTCGGCAGGCAGCGCTGCAAATCCTCCTGGACATTGCTTCACAGTGCGATGGGGTACGCTGTGACATGGCGATGCTGCTGGTGAATCGCATTTTTGCCAACACCTGGCAGGGTTATTATATCGAAGACGAGATTCCCGAAGTGGAGTTCTGGGACGAGATTATCCCTCAGGTCAAAGCAGCCTATCCCGACTTTCTATTTATGGCTGAAGTCTACTGGAATATGGAGTATGAACTCCAGACCATGGGTTTTAACTACACTTACGATAAAACCCTGTATGACCGCCTGTGTAACAGCACCTCGCGCGATGTGCGCGTTCATCTGATCGCAGACATCAGCTACCAGCGCCAGCTGGTGCGTTTTATCGAAAATCATGATGAGCCACGCGCTTATGACCGGCTTGGGCCGCAAAAAGGCCGCCCGGCAGCGACCATGATCGCCACACTGCCGGGGATGACCCTGCTGCATGATGGTCAATTTATCGGACGCCGCGCCAAGCTGCCGGTGCAAATTGGCCGCCAACCGGACGAACCGGTTGACGAACTGCTGTGTGATTTCTATGAGCGCTTGTTGATAGAGACGCGGGCTAACATTTATCATGAAGGTACCTGGCGACTGTTCAACCTCTTCCCCGCCTGGAGCGACAACCCGACATATGACAATCTCGTGGCCCACGGCTGGAAGCAAGATCATGAATACCGCCTCATCGTTGTGAATTTGACCAATGTGCGCTCGCAGGCGCTTGTCAACCTGAGTGCATGGCACGACATCGCTGGAGTCAACTGGCTGCTTGAGGATAGTCTCAATGGACACAGCTACCAGCGCAGCGGCGATGAAATGACACGGCCCGGCCTGTTTATCGACTTACCGGCTTACGAGTCCCACATTTTCCGGTTTATTCCCCAGTGATTTCTCTACCCACTACCGGGCGCTGGACGCGATTGCTGGCGCTCGGGTATGGTATTACACTGTTTTTGTGGATTTCAATTGAGGATCAGGCGGTGTGGCCGGTCACGCTTTTTGGCTTAGGGCTGGCGGCACTCATGACGATTTTAGGTACACTCGATAAAATAGGCGGTCGACGCATCCCGGTATGGCAGTTTGTTATATGTGTGACATTACTCGGTGGTTTGATCGGCGTGGGGACAGGAATCGCCACTGCCGGACTGATGTTTTTCAAAAACGCCATTCATGCACACCTCTTTGTCGATTTTCCACCCGGACTCATGCTGGCGATTCTGGAACGCGCGCCTGTTTGGGGCCTGGCCGGGATACTGCTTGGCTTAAGCATCGGTTTAGTGTGGACGTCCCTGGTGAATAAATCATGACTCTTGCTCAGTGGCTAAAAGCACAGCTTGAAGAACTCGTGAATGTCCAGCGCTGTATTCTCAATCGCAAACCCAGTGCTGGAGCACGCACCCGTGAACCAGATGTTACCGTTTATATGTGGACTGGCGTACACATCCACATCTACATCCTTCTGGAAGAACAGAAACCACGCACCCTTAAGCAGATCATCCAGGGCGATACCGGCCTCGGTATCAGCTCACTGTTTATTGTCGCGCCGCACCTGCTGCCGCCGGACAACCAGGTGCTGACCCCGCCAGAATGGCTGGCGGATATTCATGCCCTGACCAATGATCGTGTTTACAGTTATCAGGTGGTTGACACCGGGTTTGAGCTTTTCCAGGTGCATTTTGAAAATACGGGGATGCTGGACGAGTGCAAAGTAATTTACAGCCGGTCCTTCGGGGTTCACCAGCTGCGTTACTCACGGGTGACGGTCAAGCCACGAGCGGTCAAAGGCTTCTGGATGATGGCCGATTTTGGGCTGGACCCTTTTTGGAGACAAGATTCTGGCCGCTATCAGCCACCGCCGCGCCCGCAATATGGTCAGCAGCGCGCCAAACAAACCAACCAGCAAAAGAACTCACAGCAGCAGTCGCAGAACAGAGCGCGGCAGGAGCCACCGCCTCAGCAATCCCAACTTGAACTCAGTTACACACTACTGGGAATTGATATGTCAGCCACCCAGGAAGAGGTCAAGAGTGCCTTTCGCCGGATGGCTTTTGCGGTTCACCCTGATGTCAGCGACCTGGAGAAAGCGGAGGCTGAAGCCCGTTTTAAGGCGCTGAGTGAAGCCTACGAGTATATTAAAGCGACCAGACGCTGGTAACGCTTACCACGCCGGGGGATCGCTGGCCGGGAATGATTCCTCTGAGGCTTCTTCAACCTCATCTTTTTGACCGCTGATCAAATCCCAGCGGCTGTACATATCATCCACCTTTAAGGCCATCACAAAGTCATTTTTGTGTAAGCCTTTGACGCTGTGGGTCCACCACTCGACGTCGACACGTCCCCATTCGGTCACCAGTTGTGGATGGTGATCTTGCTCCTCGGCCAGTTCGCCTACCTTCTGGGTAAACAGCAGCGCCTGAGCAAAGTTCTCAAACGTGAATTCGCGCTTGAGATGCGGCACGCCATTCACATCAACCACCTGCCACTCGCTCGCCTGCTGCTTCATTTCATCAATTTCCGCTTTGCTTAGCGGCCTGGACTGACTGTTCACTGGTTCACATTTGTCTAGTAGTAAATCGCTCATGATTCTCGATGCGCGTCGGTATCCAACGTTTCAGTTGGCCGCCGCGTGTCTCCTTTCTGACTCATCTACTATCAGAACACAAATTGCCGGTGCGTAATGTTGGAACCGTTCACTCGCCCGATACACTTTCCGCCACGATATCCTCAAATATCTTGACCCACTTATTGGCATCGGCACGGTGAGAACGATCATTCATTTTATCATACTGAGCTGAGGCACGGCGCATATAATTAAGCGCTTGCTCATTCTGGCGCATACGATGATAGGTCATCGCCGTGTAGTAGAGGGTTTCCGGGCGTTCGGGCTGCGCGGCCAACGCTTTGGTGAAACAGCCTAATGCGTCATCCCATTTTTTTCGCTTGTAGGCGACTACCCCCAGGCCATAAAGCGCCAGCATCTCAAAGCCAAACATCGACAGTGCTTGGTCGAAATCGGCCTCCGCTTTTTCCAGAATGCCATCTTCCAGATACACCAGGCCGCGCGCCGCGTAATATTCAGGGTTCGTTGGCAAAAGGGCCAGCGCTTTATCCAGATGATCGACCGCCTGGTCATAATCATTTTTTTGATAGGCGCTAAGTGCCAGTTTATAATGCTCATCTGCTTCGTAGCGAGGCAGGCCAATTCGTTGAGTCAACCGGGCCATAAGTTCTGTTGCCTGAAACTAATACTTTACTTATGATTATAAGAAGCTAATTGGAGAATAAGATTAAAATGCCTGGGCAGAGCGCTTCACCATCCAATCACCATCATAACACATCGCAGCACAGATACTCCACCAAGACACCTGCCCCCCTGGCGTCATGGCAGATTCAACAGCTCCAAAAGCACACCGCGACGTATCCCATTCTCGTCTCGGATGACGACACCATGACCAGGGCTTTCTACCGTTCCCTCTTCCAGCATTATGGGCTGAAATCGCTGGAGACACGGGACTCGCGTGAGGTGCTGTCAATTTGCCAGCAATATATGGTTGGCATTATCCTCTCTGACATCCAGCAGCCTTATATGAGCGGCGTGGCCCTGGTCAATGCGCTGCGCCAGCATCATGACCACGACACCGCCTCGATACCGATTGTATTTGTCAGCGGCAGCAGCAATATGCGAGAGGCGGCCTTACGCGCGGGGGCCGAGGGCTTCCTGTGCAAACCCTGTCACCCAAATCTTATTTTGCGGGAAATCTGGTGGTTGCTGGCGGGGCAATACAACCACCAGTAAGGTGGAAAAATAATGATTTTTGAACTCAACGACGAACAAAAGCTGTTCCAGCGAGTCGTTCGAGAATTTTGTGAAGCCGAGCTGAAACCCTATGCGGCACAGGCTGATGAAAGCGGCGAGATGCGCTGGGAAGCCATCCGCAAGATGCCACCGCTCGGCCTTACCTGCCTGCAAATCCCCGAAGCCTACGGTGGTGCAGCCCTTGATACCATAAGCGCCGCCATTGCGGTGGAAGAAATCGGGCGCGCCTGTGGTTCCACCGGTCTGTCGATCTCAGCCCATAACGGCCTCGGTTGTGGCCCGATCATCAACTGGGGTACACACGAGCAAAAAGAAGCCTATCTGCCCACTTTAGCGCAAGCTGAAGCACTTGGTTCCCTGGCCCTCACCGAGCCACAAGCGGGTTCTGACCTGCTCAACGGCGCGCGGACATCTGCGCAGCGCGATGGCGATGAGTGGGTCGTCAACGGCACGAAAGCCTGGATTACCAATGCCCGTTTTGCCGCCAATATCATCACCCTGGTTCGCACAGATGCCGAGGCCGGTTCACGTGGCTTCAGCCTGCTGATTATCCCCACCGATACCGAGGGTGTGACAATTCACCCACCGGAGAAGAAAATGGGGCTGCGCGCCTCTCCCACGCACATGATCAGCTTTGAGCAGGTGCGGATTCCGCTGGAGAATGTGCTCGGTGAACCGGGCGAAGGCTTCTACCAGACGATGCAAACCCTGGACAGCGGACGCATCAGTATCGGCGCATTGAGTATCGGTCTGGCACAAGCGGCTTTTGAAGAAGCGATCAAATATGCACGCGACCGCGAAGCCTTTGGCAAACCGATTGCGCAGCATCAGGCCATCCAGTGGATGCTGGCCGATGCCGCAATGGAGATCGAAGCGGCACGCCTGCTGGTTTTCCAGGCGGCCTGGCTAAAAGACCAGGGCAAGCCATATACCAAACAGGCCGCCATGGCGAAGTTGTTCGCCAGCGAAACCGCAGAAAGAGTGACGAAGAACGCCATCCAGATTCACGGCAGCTACGGCTACAGCCGGGAGTATCCGGTCGAACGAATTTATCGTGATCAGCGATTGATGACGATTGGTGAAGGCACAAGCGAGATTCAACGCCTGGTGATCGCCCGCAGTATTCTGCATGACGCTGACCGTCTGCGATAGGAGTGCCATGGAAAACGCGACCCGCATCTTAAGGCAGCGCCACTGGACCACCGATGAACTCAGACGGGTTGGCTTTCGCTTTTATCATCCGGTCAAACGGGTGGTGATGGCCCGTGTTCTGACTGCCGAAGAATCGCCGAAAAAGATCGACAATACAAAAGAAAGTCTGATTGCCAAAACAGGCGACATCATCTGCTACACGCCCGGCGATCACGCGATGAACAGCCTGGATGATTATCACCAATGGCCTGTCCGGGCTGATCTGTTCCGCAAAACCTACCGCCCCTGGGATGAAATCCCCTGGAAACCCAATGCAGCCGAAGCGGACTTAATGCTGCATGGTTGCAAGCCTTTCTATAAATTCCTCGGCGTGTGGGCCATGCATCTACGCAAAGACGTGCACATCCAATCCCTGGAAAGCCCAAAGCCGGTACAAGTCACCGCCGGGCGCTGGCTGTGCATTGGCGCACACGGCGAACCCTATCACATGAGTGATAAGGATTTCCGCAGCCGTTATCAGGTTTAAGTTTGGACGGGGATTTAACAACAGCCAGGAATGTAACCGCCACTCATGAGCGACGGTTACATGGCATAAACGCGATTATGAATTATCTTCTTCTTCGGGTGCCATGAAGACCTGCCACGGGCCCTGCATCCCACTATCGGCCACACCATAATAAACTCGCAGCTTGCCATCTTCGCGCTGGACGAGATCGTAACGGGTTTCGCCGCCCTTCTGATAGCGACGCCACAGGCCAATTTCGCCCTGCCACTGCACTTTTTCAGGCTTGACCGGGTTCGACTCTTTTTGGGTGATAGCGTAATGCCACAGGCGGCGGGCCGAAGAGCGGGTCACATTCTTGACGATATTGCCGTTACGCAGGTCGCGCAGCACGTGATATTTGGTGTCATTTCGCTGTTCAGTGCCGATAATCTCGACGCCTGCCTGTGGTGATTGGGCATTGCGGGCATTATTATTCACAGGCGGCTCGGGTTCGCTGGGCGGTTCGACCACTGGCGTTTCCTGTGTCGCCAGCACACTCGCCGACGCTTCTGCTACCGGCGTTTCGGGCAGTCCCGTACCCTGGCGCACGAGGCTCACGATTTCATCGCGCACCGCCAGGCTGGTATCGGCTTCGTCCCGTACGTAGATTTTGTTATCGTCGATGGCGTAGGGGCGATCTTCGCCGGAGGTCACTTGAATCCGAATCACATTCTTCCCCTGGCTTTCCAGCGAATCAATCTCCACTTCCAGCGTCGGGGTAATCATGCGGCTGATCTCTTTTTGCAGCGTGTCAATGCCTTCCTGTACGCTGCTAATCCCTACCGGCTCTTTCTTGCGGTCCGCACTGACGCCAACATAAATGACGCCGCCATTGGTATTGGCAAAGGCGCACACATCCGCAATGATGCTGTACAACCGCCCGCCACGACGAGTCATCGATTCGTGGAATGCCTGCACCAGACTGGCACCTTCTTCACGCGCAATCTCGACATAATCATAGGGTTTATGGCTGGCGGTGTAAGCCTTCGACCGTGAAAAGTCCTTGCTCTGGAAAAGTTCGAGCAGTGAGTCAAAGGTCGGTTCCGGGAGTTGCACTTCGGTTACACGGTCGCCAACGCCTAAATATTGATTCTTGTTGCCGCGATCCGGCAGAGCATTGAGGCGATGCGCGTCCGATCCCTGGATACAGCGCATCCGGCGCGGGTATTCGGCCTTGGTGCCATCGAAGAAGCGCTGTGTCGTGCCACGCCCGCGTTTGGCAAGGTCGGTCACTTCCAACGCGTGGAGATTGGGGTCCTGGGTATAGGCGATACGGGTCTGGCCGCCAAAGTCCATGCCGACCATCGCCACGCCATGGGTCGTGTTGGCATGAGCCGCGAGACAAATCCCCCCCGCTTCGTTAATCAAGCGGTAGGCTGTCAAAACATCCGCCGAGGCTCCAACCTGGGATGATCCGGTATCCAGCGCATCCAGCGGCACGTTGAGTGTCAACAGCAGATGTTCAAGCTGCCGGATCGGTGTACTGGGCGAAAACATCCCCAGGATATGAAAGCCGAAGGTAGCCGTGAACTCAAAACCCGGCAGGACCAGCACTCGATCCATCAAGCGCCGGTATTCGTTCAGCACACGCAGTTCGTCTGGCAAAATGCGGCCCAGGCGTTCCAGATACTGCAATCGCTCAATCTCGCGGAGCATGGTCGCATAGCCATTGATCGTGTTGTGATCGGTAAAGGCGATGATATCCAGACCGCGAAATTCAGCTTTTCGTAAAATATCTAAATAAGTAATGTTGGGTTCTTGGTAATCCGCAGATGCAGGTGTATGAAGATGTAAATCGATGCGATACCACTGCATCCGCGATTTTTTCTTGGATGCCACATCACGCTCCAATATGGACACTAACCTGAAATCAGGTTGTTAAACAGCGCTGGCAATTCTTCTGGCTCAAAGGGTTTTACAAGAAAGGTTGATGCTCCCGCTTCCAGCGCTTCATCTTCCACATCTAAACCTGAAGTCATCACAATAGGGATTTGGGAAAACTCACTGCTCTCGCGGAGGGCTCGAATCACTTCGACACCATCCACGTCAGAAAGATGATAATCAATCATAAATAGTTGGGGATGGTTCTGTTGGGCCAGCGCCATCACATCGGCACCCCGCCCGGCCACTGAAATCTCAAAGCCATCTAATTCGAGCAGTGTTCGCAGCAGTTTGACTGTGGTCTGGTCGTCATCCACAAGCATCACTCTGGTCAAATCCTATTTCCTCTCTCACCAGGAGGTAAAGCAAGCTGAAAACATTATACAGCAAACTAAGGTGAACTCACAAAAACGGGAGGGGTATCCCCCTCCCGCCAGGTTATTCTGTTGGAATTAATGCTGCGTTGAGCACATCGTCCACTTTGTCCGCCAGCACGAACTTCAGATCATTGCGAACTTCTTCTGGCAGATCATCAAGGTCATTCTCGTTCTTCTTGGGAATAATGACTGTGTCCACGCCCAGGCGATGCGCGGCCAGCACTTTATCCTTGATGCCACCCACTGGCAGCACCTGTCCACGCAATGTGATTTCGCCAGTCATGGCGACGTTGCTGCGCACCGCACGCCCGGTCAGCAGCGAGGCCAGCGCCGCCGCCATCGTCACGCCAGCTGATGGGCCATCTTTCGGCACCGCTCCAGCAGGTACGTGCAGGTGAATGTCATTCTTCTCGAAGAGCTCAGGGTCCACCCCCAGATCTTTCGCTTTAGAACGAATATAACTCAAAGC
>JAIOHN010000927.1 GCA_019912985.1 Anaerolineae bacterium
TGAACCACTTCACGGTACCTTGTGTACGAGCCATCTTGAAACAACTCCTTGAGACTTTATGACCTAGTCACACACACACGCAGCCATCTTCAAACGCAGTTGTTTCAGAGAGCTTTTGTTGATGTGGCACTTGCGATCAAACATAACGATGCCATAATCATAGGTGAAATTCCCTATAATTACAAGTCCCGTTTACAAATTTCACACAAGCTTAATGCTTGTTTATTTCTGGTCAAGGCATGCGCCAGAACGTGACCCGATCCGGCCCCCAGAAGTCAGGATCAGCATGGACAATCACTAGTGTTTGGCTGTCTGGACTAAAGGCTATGTGGCTCAAATTGAGACCTAAAGTCAAGTCGTAAACTTGATTGCCGGTGGCAGCGTCAAAAAACGTGACCGAGCCCACCCAACCCTGCCGTTCATCATCAAAGTAGGCGCTGGAAGCAGCCAACAACGTGCCATCACCATTAAATGATACGTCGCCAAACCCCGTTTCCAGAGGAACTTGATAGCGCACTTCAGAAGTGGCGGTATTGATCACCCACAGCCCACCATTGAGATTGCCAGCCTCATCGGTTACTGGCGCTGGCACTGCAACCAATTGGCTATCAGGGCTAAAAGCCAGGTTGAGCGTGTTACTGCCGAGGTCAATCACCCCACGCTGCATCCCGCCGGCGACATCCCAGATGCGCAGAGTCGTATCCGATGCCATCATGCCACCGCCACCCAGCGATACCAGGGTCTGACCATCAGGGCTAAATTGCACCACGCCCACCAGTTTATGACCTTCTAGCGTGCTGCGTATTGTACCATCCGACAGATTCCACAGGGTAATCACCCCATCCCACTGAACAGTCGCCAGCATTGAAAAATCCGGGCTTATCGCAGCATAACGACCGTAATCCACCTGCTCCGGCTCAAACCTCAATTGGGTGCTGCCATCCTCGGTTGACCAGAGGACAAATAGCGGATTAGCTTCCGTCTCCGCCGCGCCAGTCCCAGCCGTTGCCAGCAGGTTGCCATCAGCACTGAAGTTCATATTGGTTGTCAAGTTGGTGCTCAGGTTATTCGGCGTGACATATACAGGCGCATTTCCTGGCAAGTCGTGAATCCATACTGCGCCAACCGTATTCACTGCCACCTGTGTACTATCAGCCGACCAGACCACGCCGCTGACAGCACCATACTCCAACTGAGCGACCTGTTCAATACTCGCGACATTGGTCGCTGTAATCGGTTGACTCTGTTCAGGGAGCGACAACTCCTGAAGATAGGGCTCCAGCACATAGGTCCCCTCAATCGATTCCGGCAGCCAGCCAAACGGCGTATCATCCGGCCCGTTGGGGGCGCGGAAATTCGACTGCCACCAGACCGTTCCATCCTGACAGCGTGGCGCGGTGTTGATCGGAATCACGGCTCCCGGTTCGACCTGACCGACAATCTCTGATGCGGTGTTGAAGTCCATATACACATTAACTGGTTCGGTGCTAATGACACGGGCTTTCATGCCACCCACCAGACGCGGCGTCATAAACGCCGGTGAGGCACATTCGGCGTTCGCATCCAGCTGTGCCGCGGCCATCGTTGTACCAAACACCAGGATAGTCATCCCTAATGCGAGTATTCGTTTGAACATGTTGCTTCCCTGTTGCTGTCGTTATCGGCCATCCTATCTTATCGCATCTTATAAAACCTGTTTGGTGAGCAATCAACGCCTGCCATACGATTACACTCCAAAAAGCATTCGCCGTTTTTAATGCAGAGCGCAGGCTTATGAATTAAACTCAACCACAGCATTCAGTGAGGTTTACGGTGATTCAATGATAAAAGATCGGCTTTGGGGATTGTTAAGTGTCTTGCTGCTGATACTGCTTTTCGTATCAGCCACCGTGATGGCTCAGGGCAGCC
>JAIOHN010000928.1 GCA_019912985.1 Anaerolineae bacterium
GAACCGATTTCCAGGTAGTCACTCGCCCTACTGCTGGTCAGCGGCAGATCATTACTTACATGGGGCTTGAGATAGGTATCAAAATAACTTGTCGGCAGCAATTGTTGCCCGTTCCAATTGCCCTTATTCAACCAGAACCAGCCTACTCTGGCGAAATCGCGGGGGGTCATATGCAAGCGAGGTGCATCTTTGATGATCGTAAACAAAGACCCATCTTCAAATTGCAGCGGCCCCAAACGCTCAGGGTGTGTGAATAAGTTGGCGACCGCTTCGGCATCCGTCAGGCTTACGTCATAAACGCCACCAAGCAGGGAGTGAAAATAGAGCATGATGGAGTAATCGTTGTAGGCCCAGGCTTCACCCGGGTCTTCTCCACGGGCATAGCCACTGGTCATATTCGCCAGATGGCTGAATGTGATTGACTGGTCCTCATCAGTCAATTCCCATCCTAGTTCGCTAACCGTGTAATGCACATGCGGAACACGATCTTCTTCTATGGCAAAGAACAACAGTGTTGAGAGCAAGGGCTTGGTCGCAGATGCCCACTCCCCGTGAGTATTCCCTCCCCAGGATTTGACGAGGTAGCCATTTTTGATGATCACACCGGTCCCGCCAACATTGCTGGCAAATTGATCCAGTTTCGACTCATCAAGCCCCAGTCGGGATGGTTGCTGGGTTTCCCATGATGAATCAGGAAAAGTGGTCGTATGTAGAAGTTCTGTGTGAGTTAAATCAGGCGTGGTGAGGTTATTCTGGCCGCTGAAAGCGACCACGGCTAAGATGATTAGCACTACAGGGAAAAGCAGCAGGCTGCTGAGAATCCTTGTTGGCACATTGAGTATCTTCATGAATTGGCACCTCTTATTGAACAGATAGATGCGGACTAAATGCATTATGAAGCGGCTCAGTGTCAGCACAGGTACAGTAGCGGTTGGCTCATTCGGTGAAGCAGGTTGATTGGCAATTATCGTTGACCCAACGCCTACCCTGTTTGAACAGATAGCATCTGTAATGGTTTTAGACGGTATGACTGCTCCCTATTGTTTCGTTTGATTTGGCAGAAGATGCTACACGCTAGATTTATTTCCAGGAATCTAACAGCTCTTCGTCGAGATATTCCTATGTTTAACTGTAAACCTTGCCTGTACCTAAATCGAAAAGAACACATTACATCAAGCACAGTTTACTCATGTTGGCTTCACCTTATCCACAAAAACAGCGTTCCTCTATCGCTGTTTCTATCGGTTGAAACTTGAGTGAGCTTTCCATTTCACGAACTTAGCTCAACTTCAAATCAGTCAATTTTACACACCAGCGTTACCTTTCCGCGTCAAATGTAGCTCTCATCTTTCAGCAGTAGAATTACAGATATTATTTCTAGTCTATGGAGCGATGCGATGCAATACGACGCAATTATCATCGGCGCGGGGCAAGCTGGCCCTGGTCTGGCACATTCACTGGCAGGCAACAGCGAGAAAGTTGCCATGATCGAGGGCAATCTGGTCGGCGGGAGCTGCATCAATTACGGCTGCACGCCGAGTAAAGCCCTGCGTGCCTGCGCGGATGTGGCCCACCTTGCCCGGCGTGCGGCGGATTTCGGTGTGAAAACCGGCCCGGTCACGGTCGATTTCCAGGCAGTGGTCCAAAGGACACAGGAGATCGTCACCCAGAAGCGTCAGGGGCTGCGGGATGGCCTGGTCGAGGCCAAGAACATCGACTTTTATCACGCTTACGCCCACTTCGAGCCTAAACAGGGGGAGCTTTTCCATGTCCGCGCGGGCGATGACCTGCTGGAAGCGAAGCGCGTTTATCTCAACACCGGCACGCGCGCCAGCATCCCGCCGATTGATGGCTTGAAGGACATCCCCTATCTCACCAACCAGGAGATCATGGATATGCCCGAACGGCCGAAGCAGCTTCTCATCATCGGTGGGGGGTATATCGCGGTCGAGACGGGGCAGATGTACCAGCGCTTCGGCAGTGAGGTCACGCTTATCGAGCGTGAATCAAGCATTCTCCAACAGGAAGACCCCGACATTATCGACACGATCAGCGGCTTTTTGCAGGATGAAGGCATCACCATCTACACCAACGCCACAGCCAGGCATGTCGAAAAAAGCGCCGATGGCGGAGTCAAGCTGACGATCACGCACGGCGACGGTGAGAAGGTCGTCAGTGGGTCACATCTGCTGCTGGCGACGGGCCGCATCCCCAACACCGATCACCTCAATCTGGACGCGGTGGGCATCGAGACTGACGAAAAAGGCCATATCCGCACCAATGATCGCCTGGAAACCAATGTCCCCGGTGTATGGGCAATGGGCGACATCAACGGGCGCGGCGCATTCACCCACACGTCGTATCAGGATTACGAAATTGTGTGGGCGAATTATCAGGGTAAGCCGCGCAGTGTCGCGGATCGCATCATGACTTACAACGTTTACTGCGACCCACCGCTGGGCCGCGTGGGCATGAACGAACAGCAGGCGCGAGAATCCGGCAAGAAGGTGCTCCAGGGCGTGCTGCCGATGAGCAGTGTCAGCCGCGCCGGGCTGGAAGGTCAGACGATTGGCATGATCAAGCTGCTGGTCGATGCCGACAGCGAACAGTTCCTCGGTGCGTCGATCCTGGGCCTGCACGCTGACGAAGTGATCCAGGTCATCAGCAACTTCATGCACACAGGCGCATCCTACAAGGTGATGCAAAAGGCACTGCCGATCCACCCCACCGTGGCCGAACTGCTGCCCACGACGCTGGGCAAGCTCGAACCGCTGGGATAATGACGGCTACAGCGCCGCCATGTGACCGCCATCCACCACAAAGACCGCGCCCGTGGTGAAGGAGGAGTCGTCGCTGAGCAGGAACAGGACTGTCCTGGCGATTTCCTCCGGGCGGCCCGCACGCGGAATGGGATCATTTTGAGTCCACTGGTGGATGGCCTCGTCGGCAGGCAGGCCGCCGCTGAACTGCTGTGCGCCCCATCGGAGCAAGGGGGTATCGACCGAGCCTGGGCAGACGCAATTGACGCGGATGGTGGGCGCATGATCCTGAGCCATCGAGCGCGTCATGGCGATCATGCCGCCTTTGGAGGCCGCATAAGCGGCGACATTCGGCTGGCATTGCAGCCCTTGAATCGAGGCGATGTTGACTACCGCCCCACTGCCCCGCTTCTCAATTTCGGGGATGCAGTAGTGTGAGACGAGATAGGCACCCTTCAGGTTAATATCGAGCGTGCGATCCCACGTCTCTTCATCGGTGGTGACGACGGTGCCGTACGTCTGGACCCCCGCGTTATTCACCACATAGTCGATGCCGCCAAAGGCTGCGACTGTCTCGCGGGCGATGCGCTCCGCATCGGCGGCTTTCGATACATCGGCAATGATAGCCTGCGCATTGCCTCCGCTGGCGGTAATCTGCTCGACCGCTTCGGCGGCCCGCTCGGTGTTGACATCGACTACAGCCACGGCTGCGCCTTCTGCGGCCAGCGCTGCCGCAAAGGCATAACCCATCCCCATCGCTGCGCCAGTTACCACGCCCACTTTATTTTCAAAACGCATTTTTCCTCCAAAAAAAGAATGTATTGAGTGAAGGCGCGTATTTTACCGTGGATGAAAACTCGATCCGAATCCAGTGCAGACCACCCTGTCATCGCGGCGGCGGCGGCAGATGGGGGGCCGGCGGCAGGAAGCCAGGGTGTTGTTGCCGCCGGAGGGTCAGTAACGGGGCAAAAAGCCATGCGCAATGAAGAGGCCGCAGTGTTGGTCGTTCATGTAGCTATGGTACAGCAAACCGTGAGGGAAAGGGTGGACATGCGTCCGGACATATGTCCCTATTTTTAGATAAATTAGCAATGAGTAAAAAGCAATGCGCAACGAGTGATGTATGTGAGGTCAAGCACTTCACGGCGACCATTTACCCCAGTAAAATGGCGAGACAGCACTGCTGCGAAGCACACACCACTATTTGGCGCTCCGCAGATTGCTTTTTGCTTTACGATACAGGCAAGGATACTTGAGACGACTCATCAAACCACTGCTACTGGTTGGCAGCATTTTTCTGGTTATTCGGGGTTCTCAATGGCTGATATGGCGGTTCACACCCGTCAATTACGCCGACTTTGAAGTGGTTGGCGAAGACTGTATCCGCTCCTTTCATGAATTTGCTTACGATCTTCCTCATCGTGACTCTTATAAACCTGTATCACCGCTTCCGCCCTGGCAAAAAGAATCTGGGATTCCTCATTCTTCCCGTATTTCTGGTTATTGGGGTCCTTCTGAAATAGCCCGTGTGGTCAATCAGGAGCAAGAAATCTGGCTTATGCCCGACCCGCTCTATACTTCAGGTTACGGTAACGGCGTGATCCTTATCTATAATGCCACCACCCAAATATGGCGAGAAATCTCGATGAAGGTGATTGATTCACAATGGCATGTACAGGAAATATTCACCACCAGTCAGGGAGCAGTATGGGGGATTATTAGCTGGAATGACCGCGTGGATTATCCAGACCACTCACTGCTTCCGATCCTCGCCAAATTCAACGAGGACGCACAATATTTCGAGGTTGCTGAAGGCACACCGGAAATCCCTCTATCCGAAGACCGACACTACAATAACACGAAGATAGTGGTGGATGACCAGGACCACATCTGGATTTTTTCGGGTCAGCACGGGATTTATCGTTATGACCCTGTCACACAATCCACAATGATTGAAGGCGAATTGCGCAGCACAATTTATGATACTACCCTGGCTCCGGATGGCAGCATTTACTTTAAAGCACAAGACTTGGAAAATCGTATTGGAACTTTTCCAGAAAATGGCTCGTTCCAACTCTTTCCCGACAGCGCGCAGATTGTGCCGGTAGAGGTCCCACCAGCAAACGATGATTGGCCCAACTATGCGGGATTACTCGCTGATTCCAGAGGGTATCTCTGGTTGGGGGCCATCGCCTTCCGCGACCCACATCAGCAGTGGCAGTTGATTCATCCACCCTATCTCTGGACTCACCTGGATCATTTTGGGCAGTATCTTTACGCCGCACCCCAGATCATGATGGAAAGCTCTGATGGACGACTCTGGTTTCAGAAATATCTGGATACAGGCGGGTGGGGTGAAGGAACAGCATGGTATGATCCAGAAACAGGTAAAGGCTGCATGTTCACCACAGCATCTGCCAGTATCGTGGAAGACTCTCAGCAGCAGTTGTGGATGGCAGCTTTCGGAAATTTATATAAGTATGATCTGAAATCGCAGAGTGAATAAGTTCCCGCCAGGAGTCTCTCAGGACCGATGATGACTGTTCAGTTTGGGAATCGGATTTGCATATGGAAAAGCTTCAACATAAAAAGGATTTGTAAGCTTGACAACGCAAACCCGATAACATGGTATGCGCTCACAGTTGTATTGTAGCTTATCGGTGAGAGATTTTGACTATAACATAAATTAAGATAATTCGTGGGCAAATAGTTAAATCATTGGACCCACGAGTCATCTTAATAAAGGAGGGGAAAATTCTAATGGCAATATTTCACGACATCTATGAATGTGATATCTCGGGACTGGTCACAGCTCTGGAGGCGAGATTTGTACATATTAAAAAGCTGGATGAGGCAATGTACAAACTCCAAGCTGATGTATTGGATTATGTGTCAGCTAAGGAAGTTGTGCAATTGTTGTCATCTAGATATGGTGGTTATGATGTAAATGAGATAAAGCAACAATTTAAATCTGTATCGGACACCCTTGTGGGTGACATCGGTTTTCTATTAACACTTTTGGTATTCGAAAAAATCAACACCGATTCTCAATCTGGAACTGGCCTTGGCACGTATTTTGAATCGGTTGAAGCAGCCCTTTTGGATATAGGTTGGGCTGAATTGGATGCCAAATCACTAATCTATGGAAGGAGCTTCATCGATCTATTTTCTACTCAGAACATAGCTTTGTATGAAGGACACCTGGGTGATTATTGGAAACATATCAAACCGAATTCGACATCATCCACAATGGGGTGGTTGGGTGCATCTGATTTAGAGAATCTGATTCTATGGCTGTCTAGTGATACACCACGTATTTTGGCATCACAGCAAATCTTATCGGAAAATACAGAGAAGATAACAACGTTACTCCATCAAGTAACTCAATTGCTGGAACAAGCTAGACAGAATAAGCATGGAG
>JAIOHN010000929.1 GCA_019912985.1 Anaerolineae bacterium
GAATATCCTCGCCGGGTCTGGGTGTATCGTGATGATTGTTGAGAACCACCGCATCCGGCTGAAGCGTATGAATCATGTCGTAAAGTTTTTCGTATTCAAACGAACCACCTGATGCAAAGTGGGCATTTGACTCATCCAGTTTATGATGAGGCCAGTCTCCATCGAACCAGATGCTCATGATTTCGCCATAATTGGTGCAGAGTTCGCGCACCTGCCCATGTAGAAATTCGATATAGTCTGACCAGGCCAAACCACTCTCTTCGCGGAAACGATAGGCGGGATGGTGCCAGTCCAGCAAGGAGCTGTAAAACCCCAGCTTCACGTCACCGCGCCGCGCACAGGCATCGGCCAATTCGCGCAGCGGGTCCCGTTTAAAGGGTGTATTGGTAATTTTGTAATCGCTGAGGGCCGTGTCATACATACTAAAGCCGTCATGATGGCGGCTGGTATGGACGATATACTTTTGCCCGGCATCGGCAGCAATGCTCACCCATTCGTCCGCATTGAACTTGGTAGGATTGAACTGAGGAACCAGTTTTTCATACTCAGATACAGGAATGCGGTCAGTGTGCATTACCCATTCTTGTTTCGCCAGAATGGAATAAATTCCCCAATGAACGAACATGCCAAAGCGTGCATCCTGAAACCAGTTCAGTCCCTTGGCAGAAACTTGCTTAACCACAATATTCCCTTTCTAGTGCAGTGAGTTATATGTTGCGAGGTGTAATTCCTATTTGCGGAGTAAAATGGTTGCACCCTCTTAAGAGGGTGCAACCAAAATTGGAGTAAGGTCAATCAGCCACCAGGCTGTTGAATCTCGTCACCAGTTACCAGACCGGCCTGAGCGTCATAGGCTTCCTGGAAGATTTCCAGCAAGCGCGGCAGACCAAGCGAGTCGAGTGTCGCCAGATAGTTATCCCACTCCGCATCGACATCTGCATTGCCGATAATAAAGTTGACCTTCATTTCGTCAACGTATGTCTCAAGCGCCAGACGCAGGTCAGCCAGTTCACGAGACTGATCTTCCGACAGCACCAGCGGTGGGATCAACTGATCGATAGAAGGCGCATAGGGCAGCATATTTTCGTTGGACGCTTTATACAGCAGCGGCTCAACATAATCGCCTGCCGCATTCTGACCAAGCCGGAATTCGGACGTGCGATACTGGATCGCCGCCTGCTGCCAGGACTGATTCTGAATGCCTTCGCCCCACTGATTGATGTTGTCGTAAAGGGCTGGCCCACCATCGATACCAACCATATCGTCATCGGCCCATGCCCAGTCGACGTTTTCTTCGCCAAACACATTGCGAATGGTCGAATCAAGACTGTACATGAAATCACCCAGACGGAAGGCTACTTCAGGATTTTCCGCTGAACTGGTAACTACCCAGCGACCATAGCCGATACCCCATGGCGCGTAGGTCGCCTCACGGAAACCGTTTGGTCCCTCGAGAACCGGAACAGAAACCCAGTTATCAATCCTCCCACCATCAGCGACAAACTCTACTTGCGCGAACATACCAGGCCAACCGCCAGGGGTAGCGCCAAGGACATTCACATCGGGGTTATTAGCCAGCGTACGGATCTGAGAGTTATCCTGCGTGAAAGCGTTGGGGTCAATCAGACCTTCGGCATACAGGCGATTCAGGTACTTCAGACCTTCGGCGTAGCCGGGCTGAGCGTAGGCAGCCTGAACCATGCCATTGTCGTCAAGGAACAGACGCTGCTGGTTGAGCGGCGAAATGCGATCGTAGTAGACGAACGACTGCATGATGAACTCTTCAACAGTCTGGTGCCAGCCACCTTCCAGAATCTGAGCGGAATACGGCACTTCGTCAGCAATCCCATTACCGTTCGGGTCTTGTTCTTTGAAGGCTTTTAGCACTTCATAGAATTCCTCGGTTGTGGTGGGGACATCCATCCCAACCGCATCGAGCCACGGCTGATAAATCCACATCTTCTGTGACAAGAAGCAGTGGAAGCACTCATTGATGTCCGGCAGATGGTAAATGTTGCCGTCCGGTGAGGTAATCAGTCCCAGGAGATGAGGGCGCTCTTCGTAAAAGGCTTGCTTCGTCCAGAAGCCGTATTCCTCAATGAGATCATTGAGCGGGATGAACTGACCCTCAGCACCCTGCTGCGCGATCAAACCGGGGTCCATGTTAAACCCTGCGAGCACATCCGGCAGTTCACCACTAGCCAGCGTCACATTCAGCTTCGTCTGTGCGTCAGCATTTGGTACAACCTCGATCTCGACATTGACTCCCGTTTGCTCTTCTAGCCATTCCGTGTACTTATTGCCGTTGTTGTAATCTTCGACACCAGTGGTCTGCACCATCATAATATGAATAGTGGTCGGTTCAGTGACAATCGGCAGTTCGCCAGCAGGCGTAACCGCAACACCCTGCCCTTGAACAGTACCTACAACTAGGACCAGTAGGGCAAGTAACAAGAGTATTCTAAATCGTTTAAAATGCATTTTGATTCCTTTGGATCACTATTTTTGCGATATGTCATATTGGCAAAACCGCTAAAACGTTCGACGATAGCCTTTCCTTTCTCTACTGCAAAGATTATATAACAAGAGGCATATCAGCCTTTGACCGCACCAAGCGTAATCCCGGTCACAAAGTATTTTTGTACCAATGGGTAAATAATCATGACCGGTAACGACGACACGACCAACACGGTGAACTTCAGCTGTTCTTTCAAACCTTGTTGGATAGCCATCTGGCGGACGTCCGATAACATGGACAGATCCAGTTGGTTGAACACCAGAATTTCGCGCATGATAAGCTGAAGCGGGAATAAATCTTTGGTATTGAGGAAAATGAGCGCAAAGAAATACTGATTCCAGTGCCACACGCCATAGAACAAAAACAGAACAGCGATGATTGGTCCGGAGAGCGGGAGAATGATGCGCAGGAGGTATTGGAAATCGTTACACCCATCCAGTTGCGCAGCCTCCAACAGTTCTTCCGGTATCGACGTGCGTATGAAGGAAATCGCGATCATCAAGTTCCAGACACTCAAGGCAGTAGGCAGGATGAGCGCCCAGCGCGTATTCAGCAAGCCTAAGTCTCGCACTACCAGAAAGAACGGAATTAACCCCCCGCTGAACAGCATTGGGAAGAAAAAGAACAGACTCAGAATGCGTCGTCCGGGTAAATCTTTACGGGAAAGCGGATAAGCAGCCAGCATCGTCATAATCACATTCACGAGCGAGCCAACGACTGCATAAAATATCGAGTTCGCGAAGCCCTTCATGATTGCCGGGTGTTCAAATATCTTTTGGTAACCGATCAGCGTGGGACGCACCGGCCACAAAATTACCTCTCCAGCGGTCACAGCGGCGGGTTCACTGAACGACGCACTGACGACATAAATCAGTGGATAAAGTACAGCCAGCAAAATCGCCGTCAGAAACGCATAATTAAAAAAGACGAAAATGCGGTCCCCACGTGAATCGTGAATCGCAGAGGTCTGGCGCTGTGAGAACAATCGAGGAAATACAGACATGGGCTAAATTCCTATCGCTTCGAATGCAACATTTTCATAAAAGTCAACCACTTACCACAGGCCTTCCTGGCCCATCCGCTTCACTGCCCAGTTCGCAGTGACAACCAGGATCAGCGCAATTACGCCTTTGAACAAGCCAATGGCTGTTGCGTAAGAGAAATCCAATGCTGTACTCGCAAGGCCGACCTTGTAGACATAAGTATCAATGATTTCAGAAACCCCTGTGTTAATCGGGTTCTGCATGAGCAGCACTTTTTCAAAACCAATGTTGATGAAGTTGCCCAGATTGAGAATAAGCAGCATCGTGGTCACGGGCATGATGCCAGGGATGTCGATATGTCGGATGCGCTGGAGCCGTGATGCACCATCCACTCTTGCCGCCTCATGCAGCGCCGGATCAATCGTCGTCAGTGCTGCTAAGTAGATGATGGTCGCAAAACCGGTACTCTGCCACACGCCGGACCAGACAAAGAGAGACTGGAACCAGGTTGGGTCGTTGAGTATGTTCACCGGCTGTCCGGTAAGCCCTTGCGAGATCTGCGAGACTACCCCAAAACGCGGGTTAAAGAATTGAAGTAATAAACCAACCAGCACCACAGTCGAAATAAAATAGGGTGCGTAGGTCACCATCTGCACGGTTTTCTTAAAAAAGATATTGCGCACCTGGTTGAGACTGAGTGCCAGAATAATTGGAATCGGGAAGCTTGCGATCAGAGAATACAATCCCAACGTAACCGTGTTAATGATTAATCGCTGGAAGAGATAGGAGTTGAAAAAACGCTGAAAATTCTCTAGCCCGATCCATTCACTACCCCAAACGCCGCCACGCGCAGAATAATCTCGAAATGCAATCTGCGCGCCAATCATAGGCGTGTAATGAAATACAATCATGTAGATGAAGGGGATCAAAAGCAAAGCATATAACTGCCATCTTCGCCGCATATGTAGAAGCGTATGAGCAACACGGCTCCGAAAGGGGCTGGACTGAAGTCTTGATTTGCCATATCCAGCAGCATCAACACGATCTGTCACGCTCATGTAATATCCCTAACTCCAACAATTTAGAAAATTATACTAAATCATAGCTTGTTGATTCACTCATCACAAAAATTTATAATCCGGGATGAGCTTCGAGCTGCGTCTAAATATCAATCACCCAGCCGAAACTGTGGGTCATATGCAAACGCCTGTTGGGCAGTCCCAATAG
>JAIOHN010000930.1 GCA_019912985.1 Anaerolineae bacterium
GGATGCACTGCTGGCCGTGATTTATCTCATCTTCAACGAAGGCTACTGCGCGACCAGTGGCGACGGCCTGATCCGGCAGGAGTTGTGCCACGAAGCGATTCGTCTGTGTCATGTGCTGGTGGATCTTATGCCAGATGATCCGCTGAGTGCCGAAGCGCAGGGACTGCTGGCGTTGATGCTGCTGCATGATTCACGCCGCCCCGCACGAGTCAACGCGGCTGGCGAGCTGGTGCTGTTGGAAGAACAGGATCGCAGCCTTTGGAATCAGGCGGCTATCCAGGCAGGGACACGCATTCTGGAGTCGGCGCTGGCATGGCATCGCCCCGGCCCCTATCAGGTGCAGGCGGCGATCAGCGCGCTCCATGCCGAGGCCGCCACGCCGCAGGCTACCGATTGGGAGCAGATTGCCGAATTGTACGGTGTGCTGACAGAACTGCAGCCGTCTGTGGTGGTCGAGGTCAATCGGGCGGTTGCGGTAGCGATGGCCGATGGACCGCAGGCCGGTTTGCGCCTGCTGCTGCATATTGGCTCCTCAGTGGAGGATTACTATCCTTACCATGCTGCCTGTGCTGACCTGCTGCGCCGCACTCATCAGCGCGAGGCTGCTGCCGATGCTTATGAACGGGCGATAGTGCTTTGCCAGAATGCCCAGGAGCGCCTCTATCTTCAGCGGCGGCTGGATGAGATGAACGCCTAGCCGCTTGCGTGAAACATCGTGGTTCTGAATACGGTGGTGCTTGCGCCTGTGAGGCAAGTGGCGTATACCATTCTGTATGAAGAAATGGATTGAAACGAATGATGTGGTTCTGTGGCCGGAGGCGGTGCGTTTTGGCGATGTCGTTTACCCGCCGGGTGGTGCCTTCGGGCCGCGTATCCAGCCGACCATTGAGCTGGTGCTTCTCCACAGCGGGGAAATGACCGTCTGGATTGATGGCGTGCGCCATTACGCCCCGGCGGCGACCATCACGCTGCTGTTCCCCGGCCACGAAGAACGCTTCGTCTTTGCTGCCGATAGCGAAACCCATCACAGCTTTGCCCACATCACGCTTGAGCATCTTCCTCCGCTGGTAGAAGTGCATTTACGGTCACTGCCGTGGTCGCTGCCGCTGTCCACTTCAATGACCGATCTGATGAGCAGGGGCCTCTCGTTACGCACCGCCACGCTTTCGACAGTGCAGCCGTTGTTGAAGGCCATCGCTGCGCAGATGTTGTGGCGCTACATCGGTGAGGGAGAACGTCTGCTGGCAGGGGAAGATGCCCCACAAACGCACCCGGCAGTTGAGCAGGTGCGGAAATATATCCAGAATCACTTGAGCGAAGCGCTGACATTAGATGATCTGGCGGCGGTTGGGGCGGTCAGCCCATCGCATCTCATTCGGTTGTTTCAAGTGGAACTCAACACCACACCCATTGCCTACTTGTGGGAACAGCGCGTCGCACAGGGGATTGATATGCTGGAAAATACCGGCCTGCCGGTGGGCATCATCGCCGAGCGCTGCGGATTTCAGACCAGTTATCATTTCTCACGCCGGGTGCGCCTGGCAACGGGATACGCACCGCTCAGCTTGCGCCGCCGCGCCTGGCAGGGGCGCTAGACCACCTCGCTGGATAATCACATTTTTTATTCATCCCTTTCGCTTGCAGGAGTAACGGCGCTCGTGTAGAGTCCTCACGAGATACGGAATGAACGCGAAGAGCGGAATATGAAATTCCATCATACGGAATGGACAAGTACCTACAGCATTGTGGCGCATGATGCCGAAACCGGCGATCTGGGGGTCGCGGTACAGACCCACCAGATGACGGTCGGGGCGATTGTCCCCTGGCTGCTGCCGGGTGTGGGCGCGCTCGCCACCCAATCACTGGTGAATGTCAGCTTTGGGCCGGTGGGCTTAAAACTGCTGCAAGAAGGCTACGGCGCAGCGCAGGTGATCGCCGCCCTGACAGCTGCCGATGAAAATGCGCACCGGCGACAGCTGGCGGTGGTCGATGCCCAGGGGCGTGCCGCCGCTTATACCGGCAGCGGTTGTATCTCCGTCGCCAATCATCATATCGGAGAGGGCTATAGCGTCCAGGCCAATATGATGACCGGCACGACCGTGGTTGCGGCCATGGCGAACGCTTATGAAAGCGCCACTGGTGATCTGGCCCAGCGGATGCTGGCGGCATTGCAAGCCGCACAGGCCGAGGGCGGTGACATTCGCGGGATGCAATCGGCGGCACTGAAGGTGGTGTCGGGCGATGCCAGCCAGCCGGAGTGGGCCGCGACGTATAATCTGCGGGTCGATGAGAGCGAGCAGCCGTTGGATGAGTTGGCGCGGCTGGTGCGGCTGCGCCATGCGCAGTTGGTGGATCGTGAGGGCTACAACGCGCTAAGCGCGGGCCACCGCGACGAGGCCTTTCAACTGTGGGCAACCGCCCGCGATCAGGCACCAGAGTTGGAAGAACTGGCTTTCTGGCAGGCTGTTGAACTGGCTGACACCCATGCCGATATTGAGGCGGCGGTCCAAATCCTGCGCCCGGTGCTGGCCGACCATCCCCGTCGCACGCATTGGCTCGATCTGGTGCAACGGCTGTCTGTGTGCGGTCTGATCGAGCGTGAAGGGGCCGGTGACGAACTGATCGCCGCGCTGCTGGCCTGATGGCGGAGAACTTTCCTGGGCGTTTTGCCCGCGCGCTCTATAACGGGTTGATCGCCTTGATTGGTGCATACGGACTGAGCGTGTTTGGTTTCCTGATTCTACGGGCGATGGTTGGCGAATCGCTGGTGGTGATCGCCACATTCAACAGCTTTGCTCACCTGCTTTACTTGCCCGCGTTAATCCTGCTGCCATTGTGCTTGCTTCTGGGGCGGGTGCGAGTGGCATTGCTGCTGGTGCCAGCCGTGGCCGCCTTCTTGCTGACGTACGGCCAGTCATTCCTGCCACGCACTGTTCCCGCACCTGATCAAACCTTCAGTATCCTCACCTATAATCTGAAATCACAGACCGTAAACCTGGAAAAATTGACCGCCGTGATCGAGGCTGCGGATGCCGACATCGTGGCTTTGCAGGAACTGAGCGAGGCCGCCGCGGACCACCTAGCGACCGTTTTCGCCGAGGCATATCCGCATCAGGCGCTGCATCCACAACCCGGCGAGCCGATTCCCGGTCAGGGGGTGCTCAGCCGCTATCCCATCACGGCGGATGAATACTGGCGCATTTATCTCGGCCACCAGCGGATTACGCTAACCCTCGAAGACCAACCTGTCGCGCTCTATAACAGCCACCCGATCCATCCCTTTGTCAGCCGCTACGGTTTCGAGTGGCGGGCTGAAGAAATCAGCACACTGCTGCAACGGGCGGATGCGGAAACCATGCCCGTGCTGATCGCGGGGGATTTCAACATGAGTGACCAGTCCGAAGATTACGCGCACATCACCACCCGCTACCAGGATAGCTATCGTCAGGTGGGTTGGGGGCTGGGCTTTACCTTCCCCAATCTGTTTGATGAAAATGCCTCGCTGGTCCAGCAGTTTGGATTTGCAGGCGGCGTGCCGCCATTAGCGCGGCTGGATTATGTGTTTCATGACGATTATTTTCAGAGTGTGGAAGCACAGGTCTGGCCCGACGCGGGTGGAAGTGATCACCGTCCGGTGTATGTTGTTTTGGGGAGAAAAGACTGATGAACACGGAATCACAGGATCGTTCTTTGCGTTGGGCACCGATGCTCGCTGTGGCCGGGGCAACCGGAGCGCTGCTGTGGTGGTTTTGGCAGCGTGGAAAGAAAAATCTTCGTATCACTGTAGCGACCTATAATGTCGAGGCCTACAAACAATCATTGGATTCGATTATCCAGGTGGTTCGCGATGTGGATGCGGAAATCATCGCTTTTCAGGAGTTAAGCCGTGAGTTAGCGGACCGCCTGACCGCAGAATTTGCGCTGGACTATCCCTACAAGGCGCTGCACCCTGACGCTGAGGATGCGACCTGTGGACAGGGGATCCTCAGCCGTTACCCCATCCGTGATAGTCAATATTGGCAGCATACAATGGGCTTTCAGCGGGCCGAAATCCAGGTGGGAACGGAAATGTTGACCATCTTCAATTCACATCCGGCAACGCCGCTGACCACCAGCTACGAACAGCGTGCCTGGGAAATTCGCGATCTGCTTGAACGGGCTTCTTCGGTCAGGGGACCTTTGCTCTTGATGGGGGATTTCAATATGGAGGAATGGTCGGACGATTATAAGCACATCACCTCCCACTATCACGATACCTATGCGGAAGCTGGTAGTGATCGCCGCCGTTTTACGTTTCCGAATGCCCTGGCAGGACTGCCCATTATTTCCACCTTCATCTCGCCAGTTGTGCGCCTGGACTACATTTTTCGCAATAAAAAGGTCCATCCTTTGCGAGTCATGACCTGGACGGATAGCGGTGGTTCGGACCATCTCCCACTGCGAGCGGTGCTTTTGCTGAACCCGGATAAAAGTCGCGCGCGATGATGTCTTGGTTGTGGATTGCCCTGCTGGTGCTGATGTGGCAGCCGCTGGAGCCGGTGACGCTTTCTCTGCTCACCTACAATTTACACATGGAAAAAATCGAGGTCGATCCGATCATTGCGGTCATTCGCGAGGCTGACGCCGATGTGGTTGCGCTTCAGGAGATGCACTACGAAAATATCTCGGCCTTTGATACTGCGTTCGATCTGGAATATCCCTACCGCACCACAGTCGAATATGGCGACCGCAACACGCAAATGCTCATGAGCCGCTATCCGGTTCGCGGTGCGCGCCGCTGGCCGGCCAATGAGACGCAGATGCTGCGCGCGGAAATTGATGTCAATGGCACCACCATCGTGATTTACAATGTGCATCCGACCAGCCCTGGCAATACGGGCATGGATACCTCGGCGCGCAGCCGTGAACTGGATGTAATTCTGGAAGCCGCTGCCGAAGAAACCGCGCCGCTGGTGCTGCTGGGAGACTTCAACATGCAGGAGTGGTCGGAGGATTATGCGCGTGTCACCAGCCAGTACGTCGATGCGTTTCGCACGCTCTACTCGATGGATGAAGATGCTGGCTTCACCTACCCTGATTACAGCACATCACAGGCGCGAAAAAAGGCACGCTTGCCTGCGTTTACGCCGCTGGTCCTGCGGCTGGATTACATCTTTCACAGCGCGGATTGGCAACCAATCCGCGTGCAGGTGTGGCCGGACAGCGGCGGGTCCGATCACCGGCCCGTCTATGCGCAGTTACAACTCATGCCCGGATAGGAGCACACCATGATACAGATTATCGCAATGGGGGGTGGCGGTTTTTCGATGGAGCCGGATAACCCGGCCCTCGATCAATATGTCATTGACCAGACAGCTGTTGATCACCCGAAGGTCTGCTTTTTGAGCCAGGCCAGCGGTGAATCGCGCGATTACCTCATCAATTTCTACAGCGCGTTTACGAAGCTGGACTGCCGCCCGTCACACTTATCGCTGTTTCAACCACACACCGCTGACATCACCGATTTTCTGATGGCGCAGGATGTGATTTATGTGGGTGGTGGGAATACGCGTTCCATGTTGGCCCTGTGGCGGGAGTGGGGGCTGGATACTATCCTGCACCAGGCTGCCGAGAACGACACCGTGCTCACTGGGGTAAGTGCCGGGGCGATCTGCTGGTTTGAGCAAGGCACAACCGATTCCATTCCGGGCAGGCTCACGGCGCTAAGCTGTCTTGGTTATCTAGCAGGGAGTTGCAGCCCGCATTATGATGGTGAGCCAGAGCGCCGTCCTGCCTTTCAGCGGATGATCGCGTCGGGTGAGATCAAGTCGGGCTATGCCTTTGATGATGGCCCAGCCGGTCATTTTATCGGTGGTGTGCTGCATCATGTGATTGCATCACGACCGCAGGCGCGTGGCTATCAGGTCACGCGGGATGGCGACCGCGCACAGGAAACCCCACTCGATACCCGTTATTTGCTGGAGTAAATCTTGCGAAAGTTGGCGCAGGCCGCAGCCACTGTGTTGTTGATCGCCTACGGATTAACGACCACCATATTTCTGGTCGTTCGTCCGCTGATTGGCGAAACGACGATCGTCGCGCTGCTCAATCGTTATTTTCCGCTGGTGCTGCTGCTCGCGCTGCCGCTGCTGCTGATTTGTTTGTGGGGACGGTGGTCTCGTCTGGCGTTGCTGATTCTGCCCGCGGCAATCGTTTGCCTGACGAGTTACGCGCCATTGTTTTTACCGCGCCCGACCGTGGTTCCCTCCAACGCGGCACGGTTGAGCGTGCTTACGTTTAATCTGGGCGCGATTGAAGCGGAGGCGGCACCACTCGCTGAGGTGATTCGTTCTGCCGGGGCCGACGTGGTGGCTTTGCAGGAGTTGAGCAGCACCGCCGCCAGCATCATCGGTCCGACACTAAAAGACGAGTACCCCTATCAGGCACTGCAACCCCGTCAGGCTGTTTACGACGGGCATGGGGTGCTCAGCCGCTATCCCCTGATCAACGCCTATTCCTATCCCTATCAACCTGCACGGCTGCGTTTGCAGCGCGTCCAGATCAACTTTCACGGGAGATCGCTGCTGTTATTCAACACCCACCTTCAACCCGTGACTGAGTCCTGGCGTTCGCCAGATGTCAGCATCCAGCGCGACCAGCTTGACTACTTGCTGGATGAAATGGCGCGCAGCAGCGGCCCGCGTATCCTGGTGGGCGACTTCAACTTCAACGACCAATCGAGCCACTACCGGCAGATCATCAACGCGGGCTTCAATGATGCGTGGCGTGCGGTCGGGTGGGGGATGGGATTCACCAATCCCGTGTGGAGCCGCTTAACCGTTCCCGATGGGCCGGACTGGTTGCAGGTGATTCCGGTCAATCGCCGGATTGACTTTATCTTTTATGATGCTGCCGGGACTGCGGAAAGCGCGCGTGTGGGCAGCGATTCCGGCGGCTCCGACCATTACTCGTTGTATAGTTCGCTTTCGCTCTCCGGCTCGGAAACGATGGCCGGGAATACCCAGGCCAGTGCTTCTGGGAATACCCCTTTGAACCCGACCAATCCGTGACCGCTGCCCAGCTCTACGAAGCGGAAATCGACATTGCGCCGTGTTTGCAGGTTCTCTGCCAGCGCCACACCTGGACCGTAAAAACGGGACTTCAATTCATAACGGCCTACTGATTGGAAAATCCGCTGGGGCAGCTTCTCCGCCCGTTCAAACATCGGCGGGTACTGGTTGAGCTTTTCCTCGCCGCTGCGCCCGGAAAGTGGTGGAGAGATCATAATCAGGCGCGTAAAGGCGACCGGGTTCATCAGCGCGGCATAGGCGGCGGCGGATGCGCCAATGCCAACCCCGCCGACTCCCAACTCGATCGGGTTTACGTGATAGCGCGTCTGGACAAAGGGCAGCAGCTCGGTGAGCAAAAACAAATAGTGGCGATCATTCGCAATAAATTCGCGTGGACGTTCGTCCTGGCTGCCACTCTGGATCATGGCAATGATCGTTGGCTCCATTCGCCCGTGCTTGATGAGCGTATCTGCCATTTGCGGGATTTGCAGCGGCCCGGTACACCACTGTGCATCCATGAGCAGCAGCAGCGGATACTCGACCTGGCGGTCGGGATCATAGCCAGGCGGCGTGTAGACCCATAAATGACGCTCCGAAAAGCCAAGCTGGCGGCTGCGAATCGCGTGTTCGTTCACCCGGCCACGACGTACGGAAGGCATCTTGGACCAATCAACGAATGGACGCGCCTGCGGCATACGCAGCACTGAAACACTCATCTGTGCGGTCTGCATTTGCAGCGGGTTCAGCGGGTCGATCTGCCAGTGCCGTGTCACACGACTCACCAGGTCCTGCTCATTGCGCAGGGGGGTCATCGGGTCGTTGACCACCAGCATGTAATCCAGTAAATCATCCAGATGGAACTCCAGGGTGACATACCACAGCGAGGTGCCATGGAGGTGCGTCATGGGAGCGAAAGGCGGGTCAGTTTTGATGGTATCCAGGTTGACCGCGACCCGCTGGACATTTTCTTTGTTGAAAATAAAGGTGGCGCGGCGGTCATTGATCCAGGGCCAGGTTTTACGCTCCTGCAAAAGCTCGTCCACCATTTCCTGACGCCGGGCATCATCACTCACCTGGGTTGCCTCTCGTAGAAAGACATCAAAAGAATCCCATTCCGGCATTGCTTATCGCTCCTTCAAGTCTGCGGGCAAATTCAGGCTAAGTCCATTATAGCAGCGAAAGCTATGACTTGCTTCAAACGAACGCTGATAGCATAATACAGTTTGCGCCTCTGGTCGCAAATAGTTAAGGAGTTAATTGTTTGTCTATCGCTAAGCTTGCTCGTTTAACATTTGTGTTGACTTTGATGGTGGCTGCGGCCTGTTCTGGGAACAGTGAACCGGCTGCCACCACAGTACCACCCACTACTGCACCACCTGCGGAAATCACTCAGGAACCGACACAGGAACCTGTTGAAACAACCGGCTCAGACGCAACACCCACTCAGGATGTCATGACTGAATCGCAATCCGTTGCTCAGGCTGTAGAGCCAACCGCACAGCAGTTTACGGCTGATGGGCTGCTGCTGAATGCCGAAGGCGTGTCAGTCGTGGCTGTTGTGAACAACGCCCAGATCACTCAGCCGGAGTTTCAGCGGGCGATGGAACGTGCCTCGCAGCAGATCCCGGCTTCGGATATGCAGGCACTGGGCGCGTCGGTCATTGATAACCTGATTGAGCAGGCGCTGATCGAACAGGCCGCTGTAGCTCAGGGCATCGTAGTAACTGACGAAGAGATTGAAGCTGAGTACCAGGAGAACCGCACGCTGGTCGAGAGTGATGACCAGTGGAACCAGTGGTTAAGTGATAACCAGTACACGGAAGAAGAGTTCCGTGAGAGTTTGCGCGCGGCGCTTATCGCCAGCAAGATTCGTGATATGGTCACCGGCAGTCTGCCGGAAGCCGTGATGCAGGTCCATGCCCGCCATATCCTGGTCGGCACCGAAGCCGAGGCGCAGCAGGTGCTGCAGCGGCTGCAAAATGGTGAGGATTTCGCCACGGTGGCTGCCGAAGTCTCGAAGGATGTCACCACGCGTGAGCAGGGCGGCGACCTGGGTTGGTTCATGGATGGCGAATTGTTGCAGCCCGGGCTTTCACAGGCCGCTTTCTCGCTGGAGCCAGGGCAGATCGCCGGGCCGCTGGTCACCAGTTTGGGATACCATATCATTCAGAC
>JAIOHN010000094.1 GCA_019912985.1 Anaerolineae bacterium
GAACATGGCGAGCGTGATCTGGCCTGGATTGGCGAGTGGATTGATATTGCCGGACAGTTGGGGGCGAAACGCGCTCGTGTCATCGCCGGGAAAGCTGAACCCAGCGAAGCCGCCCTGGAAAAGAGTATGGCCGGGCTTGCCCAATTGGCAACCCGCGCCGAATCACAAGGGGTGCGGTTGATGACGGAAAACTGGTTTAGCCTGCTCTCCACACCAGACTATGTGCGCCGCCTGCTACGCGGCCTGGATAAGCGTGTGGGCCTGTGTGCCGATTTCGGCAACTGGCGTGGCGAGGATAAATACGAAAAGCTGGCGCAGATTTTCCATTTTGCTGAGTCATGCCATGCCAAGTGTTCGTTCACCAGCCCCTTCCAGCCTGACCGTGATGATTACACGCGCTGCCTGGAACTGTCCCGCGCCGCCGAGTTTGACGGCCCCTACACCCTCATCTACGACGGGCCGGAGGATGATGAGTGGGCGGGCATCGGCATTGAGATCGACATGGTGGAGCCTTACCTTCAATAAGCGCAGCTTGCTTCGCCTCTGAATTCAGCCGGAGTCCACACAGGCGGTGTATTGCCGTAAACATCCTCATCCACCAGCCTTGTACTCCGGTCGCTGGTGTCAATCACGGCCAGATTGTAAGCGCTGCGCAGCGCCAGCCAGCGACCATCTGCGCTGAAACGGGGATAATCGGCATAATCCAGACGCGGCTCGTAAGGAGTCGCATCGTCATCCGCCACCCCAATCAGCGGGATGTGCCACAGCAAATTCTCGCGCATATCATGAAAGTCACGCACGGACGCCAGCATCGCGCTGCTATCCGGCAGCCAGGTGGTATCGAGAATCAGGCTCCACTGATAACTTAACTGCGTCGGGATAGCCTCCACCTGATTGGCAATCATCCAGAATTGATCGTTGGCCGCGCTAGGCGAATAGACAAACCCGATTAATTCACCATCAGGACTCCAACGCGGGGCGCGCACGCTGCCGGTATCAAAAGCCGTGAGGCGGTACTTGGTCGCCCCATCCGCACTGACCACCCACAGATCTGCCTCGCGCAGCAGCGGTAGTTGTGGTGCAGATTGACCCGGCGGCGGGACAGCGGTGGGCGCTGCCGTGGATGAAATATCGGCCCCGGCGACTCGTTCCTCATAAGCGATATATGCCAACCAGCGACCATCTGGCGACCAGACCGGTTCATGCTCATCACCGCTGGCGCTGTACAACTGTGGAACACCACCCGCCGCATCAATCCAGGCGATGTGATACTCACGCTTGATCGCCGTGTCGGTAATCAGCGTAAAGGCGATGCGCGTACCATCCGGCGACCATTGCGGATTCCAGGCGCTCCAGTCCTCCGGCGGCAGATCGCTATAGCTGACCAGTTCCCGCAGATCGCTGCCATCGAGCCGTGCGCTGTAGAGACGGTTCGTATCGGGATCGTCGCCCAATGCCAGCAGCACCCGGCAGCCATCCGGCGAAAACCCCCAGATGCGATGCCATACACTGCCAAAAGTCAGTTCGCGCCGGGCCTGGCTGCCCATGTCATACAGGATGATGCGATCCTGCTCAGCGTTCTCCACCGCTACCACTGGCCCAACCAGCCGTTCCTGCGCCTGCGCAGACAAAGGCAGACCCAGAATCAGCATCGCTAAAAAGACTACTTTCCGCATAATTCCCGCCGTTTTTTGCTTCATCAGGTGTGTTATGATGTTGATTGTAACCGCCTGCCCTTCAGGAGCGCTACCTATGCTTGCCCCACTGCCTGAAACTGAAATCACACTGTCCAACCTGGTTGTTGAACTGCTGCTGCTGGAAAAATCACGCAAGCAGCGCTATCGCGGGCTGCTGCTGGATGACCCGGAGGATAACCGCTGCGTCCGGCTGACCATGCATTATGTGATGGCGCTGCTGGCATATGGCTTCTCGCCCACATCAAACGAATTACAGGAACTGGCGGCGTGGTTCGACCGGCCCTATCCCAAGCGCGAGAACGACGATATTGACCCGCTTGAAATGAACCGTCTGCTGGTCCTGCTGCATCTGCGCCCCGAAAATGACAACGTACAGACCCGGCTGCAACAACTGGTCCACCAGCGGGTAGACGAGGGCTTTGATGTGCAGCCCAGTTGGACCGGTTACGATACGCTGTGGGCGCTGGAGATCGTGCGCCGGGCGCATGATCAGGGGGTACTCGATAAAAGCCTGGTTGATATTGATTCGCTGAAGTCACTGCTGCCCTGTCTGATCAAAAGCGGCGAACTCAAACGCGACAAAGACATCGCGCTGGCGGCGAATCTGCAATATTCGCTCTTTGGTGAGCTTTTCACCGACCAGATCGAACGGCTGATCAAAGTCGCGGAAGATAATCGCGGTGTATGGGGGCTGGAAGAACTGGGCTGGCGACTGAAAGATATGGACTGGCTGGATAAGTTTGTGCAGAGCAACAAGCTTATCCCGGAGGATGTACGCGCCTTCCAGAATCAATTCCGACGGGTGCTGTTGAGTACCTGCATGGTGGTCGAATATCTGCTGCCACTGCTTCCCCAATGCCCGAACTTGCAGCAGCCGCTTGAGAAGGCGATGCATCTGTGCTGGGACCAGTTCTACGGCCAACACGCCATTACGACCTTGCACGCCCTGTTCCCGCACCCTTACGAATACGATTATGTGCTGGTCCTGTGCCGCATCATGCGCACGCTGCGCCAATATCTTGGTCAACCTATCTGCACGCTCGATAGTGTCCAGCTGCACATCCTGCGTGAACTAGCGGAGGAACGCCACCAACCAGAAGACCCGCCCGAAATCTACAATATCAAGCAGGCACTGCGCCACTGGATTCGCGTTGACCTGGATGGCGAGCCGGAAGCGCTCAAGCTCGGTTTTTCCGAAGCGAACGTGGTACGTGTGCGCCCACACATCTGGAGTCCGATGTTCAACGATCCTCAGGCGGCCAATTCGCTCATCAGCCAATCGTTGATTATCAAATATGGCCCCAGCACCATGATCAAAAAAGAGCGCGCCAACTACGAACGCCTGCCTGCTGCCGTGCGCGATTGCTTCGTGCGCATCCCCGAAGCCAGCTACACCGATCCTCAAAGCGACCGTGCCTTCGTCATCATGCAGGACCTGCGCAATTACAAAACCCTCTATGAGATCCATGAGGCCATCTCCCACAACGTGAGTGAGGTTGCTGACCAGCTTGGCCCATTCCTGCGGCGGATGCACGAGGGTGGCAGCGAACGCCGCCCGCCTGTCTCCACCAGCCTGCTGCGCGAGATTTACCTGCGGCAGATGATGGAGAATGTGGACCGCATTTTCGATTTCGTCTGGGATAACC
>JAIOHN010000931.1 GCA_019912985.1 Anaerolineae bacterium
CCGGGACCATCGAGTGGATTGTCGATGAGGATAAGAACTTCTACTTCCTGGAGATGAACACTCGCCTTCAGGTGGAGCATCCGGTCACAGAATTGATTACTGGCATTGACCTTGTCAAAGAGCAGATTCGTATCGCTCGCGGGCGGCGTATGGGACCTACCGAAAGCCTGATTCATCCGAAGGGATGGGCGATTGAGTGCCGCATTAACGCCGAGGACCCTTACACCAACTTCATACCCTCAGTGGGTAAAATTTCGACACTGATCACCCCCAGCGGCCCTGGGGTACGAGTCGACAGCGGCGTGTATCGCGGTTACGAGATTACCCCTTACTACGACAGCATGATTGCCAAGTTGATCTGCTCTGGCGAGGACCGCGCCGAGGCGATGCTGCGTATGCGCCGTGCGCTGGCCGAATACACGATTATGGGCGTACAACACAATATCCCCTTCCATCTCAATTTGTTGGACAGCTTTAGCTTCATCGCGGGCAAGTACGACACCAACTTCGTCGAGCAGCGCTTCAGCATGGAGGTCTATGAAAATGACCCCACCGATGCTGACATCGAGGCAGCGGCTATCGCCGCCACACTTTACGCGCACCGTCGGCGTCAATTGGCGGCCCAGGTGGTGGTCCACGATAAGCGTGATACCAGCAACTGGAAGTGGATGGGGCGTTACGAAAGGATGCACCGCTGATGAAGTACATCACCACCATCAATGGCAAGCAGTTCGAGATTGATATTCAAAAAGATGGCAGCATCCTGGTCAACGGCCAGCCGCGTGATGTTGATTTCCTCGAACTGAGTTCACAGCTTTACTCGATGATCATGAATGGGCGTTCGCTGGAAGTGGTGATCGAGGAAAAGCAGGGTCATTATCAGGTTGCGATGGCTGACCGCATGTATGAAGGCACGGTACTGGATGAACGCGCCCAGTTGATGCTCTCACGCAGAGGTGTCCCTGACGAGGGCAGCGGTGAACTTTCGATCCGCTCTCCTATGCCCGGTCTGATTGTCTCAATCCCGGTGGAGGAAGGCCAGTTCGTTGAAAAAGGGCAAACAGTCGTTGTCCTCGAATCCATGAAAATGCAGAATGAACTCAAGACTCCTCGTGAAGGCACGGTACAGCGCATCAGTGTTCATCCCGGCCAGAGTGTTGAGCAAAAGAAAATCCTCATCACGATTGTTTAGTGCAAGTCACGCAGGGACACTAAGATGTCCCTGCGTAGCCTCATCGCCGGGAAACCGTCATTCTCACCCCTGTTGAAATGCGTTAAGATACTGCCCCTATCTGTAATGAAAGGATGTTACCCTGCGTAAACGCGCCTGGGATCTCCTGTGGTTGGCAGTGCTGGCGCTCTACATCCTGGCTGGAACGCCGCTGGTGCCATTCCACCCGGATGAATCCACCCAGATCTTCATGAGCCACGATTATGCTTACCAGTTTATCGAGCGTGACCTGAGCAAAATCCGCTACAGCGATCCCCCTCAGCGGGATACCGAGCAGGAACTGCGCTTGCTCAACGGCACCATCAACAAGTACCTGATCGGGCTGGCGTGGCATCTCAACGGCTTTAACGCAGATGACCTCAACGAACAGTGGGATTGGGGCGCGGACTGGGATTACAACCTGCGCGCCGGGCATTTACCTGCGCTGGATTTGCTGCACGTGGCACGCTGGCCGTCGGCGCTGCTGCTGGCCGCTGGTGTGATCGTCATTTTCGCGCTTGGCTGGCAGCTCGGCGGACGCCCTGTGGCTTATTTCGCCAGCCTCTATTACGCGCTCAATCCCGCGCTGCTGCTCAACGGGCGGCGCGCGATGATGGAAGGCAGTCAGATTTTTTTTGCGCTGCTGGTCGTCCTGGCGGGAGTCTGGTTCGTGCGCAGGTATTCCTGGCGGGCGGTGCTGCTCCTCGGCGTGGCAGCAGGCTTCGCGCTCGCCAGCAAGCACACGACGGTTTTCACTGTCGCACCGGTTTTTGCTATCTGCATCGTGCTCATCCTTGCACGGCGGCAGACCAGGCCATTGGGCAAGCTGTTCGCCGCAGGTGTGATCGGGCTGGCGATATTCTACGCTCTCAATCCTGCCTGGTGGGGTAATCCGATCAGCCGTGCTACGACCGTGCTGGAACTGCGCCAGGATTTGCTTACCACACAGACGGAAGTTTTCGGACACTATGAACACATCGTTGACCAGAGTGCGGGCTTTGCCCGACAGACACTGATGAACCTGACACAGTATTACGAGGTCAGCGGCTGGGATGCCCTCATCGGCGACCAGATCGCCCACTACGAATCCAGCCCGTGGCATGGCGTGAGCATCGGCGGTTCGGTCATCGGTGGGCTGGTGATGCTGCTGCTTGTAGGCTTCGGTCTGCTGGCGTTGTGGCGTCACCGTCACCGGCAGGTCGTGTCGGGTCGCTGGTTGATTGGCGGTTGGGCGCTGGCAGTGAGCGTATTCACTCTGGTCTTGACACCCCTTGAATGGCAGCGCTACTATGTGCCGGTTTACCCGGCCCTGGGTCTGCTGGCTGCACTTGGGCTGGCGCATGTGATCGGATACAGCAGGGTAAGATGGCTTACTGGATAAATTCAATGCTGGCGGCAACCCCGGCGCTGCTGTGGGTGTATCTCGGCCTGGGCATTCCCTGGGCATTGGTGCTGCTGCCGCGCAAAGACTGGCGTGACCGTGTGTTGGTCATCTGCCTGGGATTCGCGTTTGGCCCCATGCTGCTCACCGCCTGGATGTTTATCCTGGGCAGTGTCGGTGGGCCAGATCATCCTTATCTTAATTTCAACACGGTCCTGATCGGCACTGTCGTACTCGCCCTGCTGGCGCTGCCATTCCTCGCCCGAAAACGCCGCCAACCACTCCCTGACTCAGCACGATCACAGCCACTGGCGCTGGATGAAAAGCTGCTGTTGGCGTTGATCGCAATCGCGACCGTCATCCGCTGGTTGGTGATCGCTTATTGGCCCTTCACCGCTTACGATGCGCTGTGGGTCTATGGCTACCAGGGGCGGCTTTACACCCTCCTGGGCTACATCCCCAACAGCATCGACTATTATCCGCAGTTCCTCCAGTTGCAGTATACCTACACGCAGTTGGCATTCGGTGTGAACGATCATGCCGCGCGTGCGGTGCTGCCATTCCTGAACATCGGCAGCATTCTGGCGACTTATGTGCTTGGGTCGCGCCTCTTTACACGGCGAGTCGGCATCATCGCGGCAGCGATATGGGCGCTCTATTCACACATGGGCGAATGGTCACGCTTTGGCGATCTTGAAATCCCGCAGACATTTCTGTTCACCGCTGCCGCCACTTTTTTCCTCATGGCCTGGGCACGCAGCGACCAGCGCCGCCGTTATGCCCTCATCGCGGGCCTGCTGCTTGGCGCGGCGCTGTGGACCAAGCCGACTGCTGGCGCGTTTGTCTGGGGCGTGCTGCTGCTGCTGGTGATTGACCTGATCCGCGTACATTTTGACTGGCGCACCTGGTATCCGCGCTTTGAAGTCGCGTTCATTACCGGGCTGGCCTGCATCCCTTTAGGCGGCGTGTGGTATGTTCGTAACTGGCTGCTGGGTCATGATCCCATCGTCCTGCCCACCGGCTTCTGGCTGACTCAGGCTTCGCGCAGCGGCGCGGAGTTTGGCTGGCCGTTGCTGGCCTTGCTGCTGCTGCTGCTCTATCTTTTCTTCGGTCCATTCTCCACCCACCCGAATGCACGTCGCAGCGTGATTGGGTTGCTGCTGGTGCTGGCGGCGCTGGTGCCGACTATTCTCACGTTTCACCAGCAACCTGCCGACATCCTCTCGCACCGGATGGGGCCAGTTGAATGGCTGCTGTTAGCAGCAGGCGCGATCCTGCTGGCACAGACATTGATAAACTTCCTGCCGGCACGGCCTGTCGATGATCCACTGCGCAGCGGCGCGGCTAAAATCGGCTGGGCATCCTCCTTGGCGCTGCCTTATTTTGTGACGTGGTTCTATTCCTACAGCTATCATTACCGGCTGTCTTTTGCCATTGTACCGCTGCTGCTGCTGCCCACTGCGGCCATTCTTGGTTATTGGTGGACACCACAATCCATTCAACGCTGGCATCCCGCACTGAAAACCCTCTACCCGGTAGCACTGGTGTTAATCAGCATTCCCGCCATTCGGGCACCACTTTATGACACCAATGCCGGTTGGGATTGGCTGTGGACCGATAAGCTGCCGGATGACACGGCCCGTTATACATCTGGCAACGAGGCGTTGATGAATGTCGTCGAAGGCTTTCAGATTTTTAAACAGGAAAACCCGGACGCACCGTTGTCGGTGGTCGCGCCAGGAGTCGTGCGGCTGCCATTTTTCTTCCCGTTGGAGGATATTCGTACCGATGTGGCACCCACCCGCTTCGACCAGCTTGAGGGCGTGACTTATCTGGTCTACGGCTCACCGGAAAGTGAAGGTGCCTATCAGGATATTCCCGTGCAGGAGAATCAGGTGGTGAGCGGCTTTGCCCGTACCGGCACGACCGTCGAGAACATCATGCGCCGTGCCTGGGGCAAAGATGATGGCATTTTCCGCTATCAGGTTTATGAGCTGCACCTCGACCGGCGATTTCTCGACCCACAGATGTTCCATGATCCGCAGGAGCCGGTGGTGTTTGGCGACTTTGCCCGCTATCGGGGGCACGGCATCGGCGCGGATATGCTGTGGCCGGGGCGTGAGATCGTGCTGCAAATGTACTGGCAGGCACTGGCCCCTGCCGATGGCGACTACACGATTTACCTGCACCTGCGCGATGCAGAAGGCAATGTCTGGGCAACATGGGATGGCCCCATCGTCAGCCCGGAGTTTGACGATGGTCGCTACTACTCCACGCAGGTTTGGGAGCCGGGCGAGTTTATTGTCGACGAACGTCGCCTCCGCCTGCCGGATGATATTGAAGTGCCGGAAGCTGATGATTATTCGCTGTGGTTTGGTTTTTATGACCTGGGGACCGAAGAACGCCTGCCCGTGACGATTGATGGTAAACCGTCAGGTGATGGCTACCGCATCAATGAGAACATCAAGATCAGGCTTGAAGAGCCGCCGCCAGAACCCCCGCGAGAACCTCGAAACCGGAGGCAGCGACGTGACAAAACGACCAACCCGGATTTTTCCTAGAGGGCCACAATCGCTGAGGACAGCTTGCGCTGGACGGACTTGGAATTAAAGTGTTTCCAGGCATCCGGTAGTGTTTCCAGCAGTGCCGGTTTTTCCGACTCCAGATAGTCAATATACAGCCACACCGCTGCGGCCTGATGCCCTTCCAGATCATCCATCAATTCGATCAGATGCGCCTTGGCGACCTGGATGTCGTTCAGGCGACCGAGAAAATCCTGCATGGTCTTGATTTCATCGATAAATTCTGCGGATTTTGCCCCCAGCACATCGCTGAACAGCGCCACACAGTAACGCAGTCGCTTAAACTCAATGCGCAGCGCGTGTAAAGTCTCAGCATCGGCCTCTGGCAGCACCGTATCATAGGCCCGTACCTGGGCGAGATGTTCATAAATCATGGGCGGCAGCACGTGCCGCACCTGATAGGGAACGACCTCATCCTCATCCGGTGTAATCGCGGCGTAGCCTGAAGTCGTTAAAAACTTGGTAAAGGTCGGGATAAATTTGCGGAAGCGCTTACTCTTGAGATAGTGGATTAAGCCCGCACGCGCTTCACTCCGGCGTTGGTCGAGCAGGTCACGCACTTCCTGTATCGCGGCGGCCTCATCCGTATCCAGCTTTTGCTGAAATTCACCCAGATCAATCATCATGACATCCAGGTCACGCACCTCACCCAGTGCTTCCATCAGCCGCCGCAGTTCACTTGAGTAGCCTTTGACCTTCTTTGACTTGTAAAAATCATCCAGCAGGCGCAAGCCACTGCGAATATGGCGGATGGCGACGCGCATCTTGTGGACATCTTCGGGGTCTTCACCGCTGCGGCTGCCCGGTTCGTGTTCCAGCAGTTGGATAAACTGTGCCAGCAGCACCTTGCGCCCTGCCTCTGGCATCGGGTCCGTCGCCTGTGGCGGTTCCAGGTGCTGCTGCAAAGCTTCAATTTTCTCGAACATTGGATGATCAGTCATATCGGCTTCTCTCAGGCTCCCCCCCATGCTCTCAAGCCGATAGTTTAACAGAGTTTATGAAAATGTTAACTTTTCTTAAAGAAACATCAATCTTTAAAATTGCGGAAGCATAAATTTCTCAATGAAGGGTGGACCATGCAAAAGCGGCACAGGCCACCCATCAGATTAGAATCCGACCATCATCACCGTAGCGAAGCACATCTCGTCACCAGTACCTTCACCCCATACGATGTAACGCGGGGTTTCGCTTTCCGTGTTATCCCAGACGCAGGTCAGCCGCACCACATCCCCTGCCTGAATGGTGATCGGCTCGGCAAACTGGTAGCGATCCTGCCAGTGAAAATCCCATTCGGGAATATCGAGCAGGAGCTGTGCATCGGGCGTATCGGGATTCAGCTCAATCCGCAGGCTCTTGCCCAACTCGTGCATGTGACCGAAAATGCCTGCTGCCACGATATTGGCGGGGGCAACAATGTCACAGCTGCTGGACGCGCTGCTGGCATCGAGGTCCGCATAGTCACGCGCCAGGGTTTTGTTACAGGCTGACAGGAGATAATCAGGCCGCTGACGGAACTGCTCCCCGTAACGCTCCGCCGCGTAATTCACGGCAAACTCACGCGTACAGCGCTCCCCACCCACACCTTCGGGGCAAGGGATCTCAACCGGGGCCTGAAGTTCTGCGGTGAGCAGCGGCAGCACCCGCTTGCCCGGTTCAGCAAATTGCAGTGACACCTGCGTCTGGTCGGGGAATGCGCCAGCTGCTGTGTTGTAGTGAATTTGCACCACAAAGACGTCACCCGCATCAATCGGATAGCCCGTTCCCGCCGGATAGAATACCGGTATGGTGCCAGGTGCCCAGGTGCCAACCATTTCCTCATAACGTCCACCCAGGCCGGTGGTGTTGTAACAGGACCAGCCCGGTTTGCCATCCTGACCATCCCGCGCGAAAGCCTCGGCCCGTGCGCGTTGGTCGATCCGGTAAACGATCGCATGATGGACGATCTCGGCGCGGTCCGGCTCAAAGATATAACCTGTGAGATAAGTCGTTTCCTCAAAACGGGGATCATACAGGAAGCAGCGATAATCATCGCTATTGGTGGTATCCGGCGTATAAGGTTCGCTCTGTTGCAGCACCATATCCGCACGCACCTGTGGGACAGCGGTGGGTTCCACCACAGCAGCCGTCTCGGCAGACGGCTCACCCAATGGAGTGCCACCCTCAGCCCAGGCGGTGAGGATTGCAATATCCTCCGCGTTGAGCACACGCGGATTTTTCAGCGGTACATTCTCTGCGCTGGGCATCCACGGTGGCATGTAGCCGGTTTGCGCATAATAAGCGATGTCCTCAGCGCCGTTCACAACGATCTCGATCTCATCCAGCGGCGCACCCTCGTGACCAATCTGGCCGGGCGCGTGACAGCTCATGCAGTGATCGTCCAGCACCTCTTTGACCTGGCCGTAATAGGTTGGCACTTCATCAAAGGCGATGTCTTCCCAGGTGGCCTCTGGCTCGCCCTCAGGCGGGTCTTCATCGTGTGCCATGACCAGACTCAGGGCGGCCAGCAGCATCGTCAACAACAGTAAAACCGGGATCCAACGTCTCATATTGATCATCAAGTCCTCTCGCGTCATAACTCCCCGTAACGATTATACGCGTTTTTGGAGGGCGGGTTGCTTGAGTAAAGTCCGCTTATAATAAGGGAAAGTATTTATTGGGAGTATGAGATGGCCTTTGACAAAAAGAAATTAGAGAAGCTCTATCAGGCACGTCAACACTGGCAAAGCACCACCCTCAACCACACGCTGGAACGGATGCCGGAAAGCCAGCGTGAATTTATTACCACATCCAGCGTTCCGGTAGAGCGGCTGTACACGCCGCTGGATCTCGACAATTTCGATTACCTGGCCGACCTCGGCTTCCCCGGTGAGTACCCATTCACGCGCGGCATCCACGCGACAGGCCATCGTGGCAAGCGCTGGACCATGCGCATGTTTGCCGGTTTTGGCACCGCAGAAGAAACCAATGCCCGCTATCATTACCTGCTTGAACAGGGCAACATGGGCCTCTCTGTCGCCTTCGACCTGCCCACACTCATGGGTTACGATACTGACGCGCCCGAAGCATTGGGCGAATTCGGCAAGTGTGGCGTCGCCATCAGCTCGTTGCAGGATATGGAGATTCTTTTCAAAGGCATTCCTCTGGGCGAAGTCTCGACCAGTATGACCATCAACAGCCCGGCAGCGACGATCTGGGCGTTTTACATCGCAGCGGCGGAAAAACTGGGCGTGCCGATGGAAAACCTGCGCGGCACCCTGCAAAACGACATCCTCAAAGAATACAGCGCGCAAAAGGAATATATCTTCCCGCCGGAGCCATCCATGCGGCTGGTGACGGATACCATCGAGTTTGGCACACAGCGACTGCCTCAGTGGAACACCATCAGCATCAGCGGCTATCACATCCGCGAGGCGGGCAGCACCGCTGTGCAGGAACTGGCATTCACGCTGGCGGATGGCCTGGAATATGTGCGCTGGGCGTTGCAGCGCGGCTTGGACATTGACGATTTCGCGCCGCGCCTTAGTTTCTTCTTCAACATCCACAATGACTTTTTCGAGGAAATCACCAAGCTGCGCGCCGCACGCCGCATCTGGGCGCGTGAGATGCGCGAGACCTTCGGCGCGAAAAATCCACGCTCATGGCTCATGCGCTTCCACACGCAAACGGCTGGCGTCAGCCTGACCGCCCAACAGCCAGAGAACAACATCGTCCGCGTCGCGCTTCAGGGACTGGCGGCTGTGCTCGGCGGAACCCAATCGCTGCACACCAACAGCATGGATGAAGCGCTGGCCTTGCCCAGCGAACATGCTGTCACGGTCGCCCTGCGCACGCAGCAGATCATCGCCGAGGAAAGCGGCGTGATCAACACCATTGACCCGCTCGGTGGCAGCTATTTCGTTGAAGCACTCACCAACCAGATGGAAGCCGCTGTTTACGATTACTTCCGCCGCCTTGAAGAAATCGGCGGGGTGCTGCCCGCCATCGAACACGGATTCTTCCAGCAGGAGATCGCCGATGCCAGCTACCAGCACCAGCGCGAGATCGACAGCGGTCAGCGCACTATCGTCGGCATGAACGGCTACACCGATAATGAGCCGGTGCGTATCCCGATTTTAGAGATGGACCCGCAGGGTTACGAACGCCAGGTTGCCCGGCTGGAAACATTACGCGCACAGCGAGATCACACCCAGGTGAGTGAAGCGTTGAACCAGCTGCGGCAAGCCTGCGAAGCGGACGAAAACGTCATGCCTTACCTGATCGACGCCGCCAAAGCCTACGCGACACTGGGCGAAATCACACAGGTCATGCGCGAAGTTTTTGGCATCTATCGTGAGCCAGTTCACATCTAGCCCAAAAGCCATTTAGCGGAGATGACCTGTCATCGTGTAAACTAGAGAGCATCACAGTTGCCTATCCAGGAGGGAATGCCATGCCGCAATGGGAATACCTGACCACCTTCGTGGAAGCCAATGCCCGGCCCAAGGAAAAACGCGAGTTTCTCAAGCGCCGCTTCCCCGGTAAGAACAAACACCCTCGTTACACGCCGGAAAGCATGATGCCGGAGCTGGATCAGCTTGGCGCGGAGGGTTGGGAACTGATCCACATGGAGCCAGTCGCACAGGTGGGCGGCAAAGGTGATATTCTTTTCAAAGGTTCTGGTTCGCGCTGGAGTCACAGTTATTTCTGCGTGTTCAAACGCATGAAACTGGAGCCGGTGCAGTCCGCGCCGCCACCCATCGCCTACCCAACTGCCCAGCAACCAGCGCAACCGCCTGCACCAGCTGCCCCACCCCCGGCTGAAACCAACACCCGGGAGACTACAGAGACGCAGCAGGCGCTGACCAGCAATAAATAATCACCCACGGAGAGACAATTTTTGACAGCAGTCGCCTTCATTACTGGCGCATCCAGCGGCATAGGCCGGGCTGCTGCGCTTGAATTCGCCCGGCAGGGCATTCATGTCGCGGGGATTGCCCGCCGCAGCCAGCGCCTGAGCGAACTGGAAGCAGAAATCAACCAACTGCCTGCGCCGCACGGCGAATTCTTAGGCGTGGTGGCCGATGTCACCGATCCATCGTCGCTCGCCGATGCAGTCGCACAGACAGTCGAGCGTTTTGGGCGGTTGGATATTCTGGTCGCCAATGCGGGTCTGGGACATCGCGGGGTGATGGTGGACGCCGAATGGCACGATCTACACACCGTGCTGCAAACCAATATTGAGGGTGTGCTGCACAGCATCCGCGCAGCGGTTCCTGCTATGCGTCAGAATGGCGAGGGGCATATCATCATCGTCTCGTCCGTCTCCTACAACCTGACTTCGCCTTACACGTCGATCTACGCCGCCAGCAAAGCCTTTGTCAGCAGCCTTGCCAACTCAATCCGGCTAGAACTCGCGCCGGAGCATATCGCAGTCACGGATATTCTGGTTGGCCGCACCGAGACAGAGTTCAACGAACGTCGTCTCGGAGAGGGCAAACGCGCCGGTCAGGGCGTGCCTACTATGCCCGCCGGGCAAGTCGCACAGGCCATCGTCAAAGCTGCACAGCATCGTCCCAGGCGCGTGATTCTGCGCCTTGTGGACCGGTTGATTATCTGGGGAAACATCCTGGTGCCTGGGTTGATCGGCCAGCTTGCAAAAAGGCAATATAGGTGATGTTTCGCAAGATTGATCACGGTATAGTTAAGCAGCATAACAACTTGAAAATGACCGCTTAAGCGCGCTTATTCTTACATCGCAAGGAGCAACCATGACGCAGCTTCAAACACTCGAAAATGAATACTGGCAGGTCGGGATTTTACCGGAGACTGGCGCATCTGTTGCTTTTGGCCGGGTCAAACACGGCAGCGACTGGGTAGATATTATGCGCCCCACTGATCCCGCCGATTACGATAATTCCAGCAACTGCGCCAGCTTTATCCTGATTCCCTGGTCCAACCGCATCCGCGATGGAAAATTTCGTTTTGACGGCCAGGAATACCAGTTGGAGATTAACCAACCCTCAGAAGGGCTGGCAATCCATGGCGATGTGCGCAAGCGTGCCTGGAAAGTCGCCAGCGCCAGCAGCACTGAACTGGTGCTCACATTCGATTCGCGTGAACATCAGGATGTCAACTACCCCTTCGCCTTCTCTGCGCGGGCAGAATACCGGCTGGATGGAGCGGATTTTGTGATGGGACTGGCGCTCAAGAATGAAGATGCACACACCATACCCGGCGGTTTTGGTCATCACCCTTATTTTGTGCGCTATGAAACCGGGGCCAGTGTGCTGCTGCAAGTCCCATGCGACAAATACTACGACATGCAAGCCGCGATGCCGACATCTGCCGCTGTACCGGTTCCCGACCGCCTCGATTTTCGCGTGCTGCGTCCTCTTGGCGATGACCCGCTGGATGATCTGTTCACCGGTCGCCTCAGTGAGGTCAGCGGGCGCATGATCTACCCGGCCTGGAACACCGAGATTACCATGACCAGCGACCCCATTTATGAGCACACGATTGTCTATGCGCCAGTGGGTGAGCCTTACTATGCAGTTGAACCGGTGACCAACGCCAATGATGGTTTTAATCTCTACGATCAGGGGGTTGCGGGGACCGGCGTCTTCATCCTGCAACCAGGCGAGGAAAAGAGTGGCCTCATCCGCCTGCATGTCGAAAACACCAGCGGCTGATTTGAAACAGACAAAGCGAAAAACCGAAGATGGCAAGTAAACTGAATTCCATGCGCCTTCTGGAGCAGCACAAAATCCATTACGAGGCGATCAACTACCCCGATACCATCCATAATGCGGTCGAGGTTGCGGAAGTATTGGGTGTGCCGCCCGAGATTGTTTTTAAGACGTTGGTGGTTGAGCCAGTCGGCGGTGGTAAGCCTGTACTGGCTGTAATCCCCGCCGAGCGTCAGGTCGATTTGAAGAAGCTGGCCTCAGCAATGGGCGTCAAGAAGGCCAGCATGGCCGCCCATAAAGATGCAGAGCGCCTCACCGGATTAAAAGTCGGGGGTATCAGCGCGTTGGCGCTCACCCAAAAGAACTGGCAGGTGTATCTCCACCAATCGGCTGCTGGACTGGAGCATCTCATCATGAGTGCGGGACAGCGCGGCACACAACTGCGTGTCCCAACCAGCGCCTTTATTGCCCTTGTGAAGGCCAGGGTGGCCGAAATCAGCACCTGCGAATGAGATACTCTTAACGCGAGAGAATACGGGCCAGCTCGTAATAGGCTTCCGTCATTTCACGAGTTTTTGTGGTCACATCTTCCAGCGAAACCGACTGAATAGTGCGGCCCTGCATGCCCACCATCACACCGGATTGCCCTTCGAGCATGGCTTCCAGCGCACGCATACCCAACAGCGATGCCAGCCGCCGGTCAAAGGCTGATGGACTGCCACCGCGCTGCATGTGGCCCAGAATCGACAGCCGGATTTCAAAACCGACGTTCTTATTTTTGGTGAGATAAGCCGCCAGATCAGTCGTGCTGTAGGACGCGCCTTCCGCGATCACGGCTACAGCATGAGATTTCCCACGCACGTAAGAGTCTTCCAGCGCTGCCGCTACATCATCCATCGAAATGGCTTTTTCCGGCGTAATCACGATCTCCGCGCCACCCAGAATCCCGGCCATTAGCGCCAGATAACCAGAGTTACGCCCCATCACCTCGATCAAAAACGCACGCTGGTGGGAGGTCGCGGTATCGCGGATGCGGTCCAGCGCATCAATAATCGTGTTCAGGGCTGTATCGACACCGATGCTCATATCGGTTCCCCAGATGTCGTTATCGATGCTGCCCGGCACACCCAACACTGGAAATCCCAGCTTATGCAGCGCCAGCGCTCCACGCAGGCTGCCATCACCACCAATAACCACCAGACCCTCGATATTCCGTTCGTTCAGGCGGCGCAGCGCCTTCCGTTGACCCTGTACGGTCTTAAATTCCTCGTTGCGCGCCGTCTGCAAAATGGTCCCGCCGCGTTGCAAAATACCGCTCACCTCCCGGCTGGTCAACAATTCAAAATCGCCAGCCAGGCAACCGGTATAAGCCTGTCGGATCCCGTATACTTCCACGCTATGCTCCAGCCCGGTGCGGACCACCGCACGAATAGCTGCATTCATGCCCGGCGCATCACCACCGCTGGTCATCACGGCGACACGTTTCATGTTCGCTCGCACTCCTCAGTCACAGTTCAGGTTCCAACCCCAAGAATTAACGGGACCATTGTAATCCCTCCTATGTATTCCGACAAAGATCGCTTTGGGTCTGCTTAAATCTCAGCATCGTATACCTGGACATTTCCCGGGCCGACAATTGCCTCCAGATCCAGAAACAGCTCGTCGCACAGACCGGTGGTACGTTCGCCAAAGCGCATCTTTATCGATTTACCGGGAGAGCGCACGATGATCACAAAGCGGTCTTCACCAGGATAATTCGTCAGTGTGTTGGTGATACGACGCAGGCGACGTGCATCCCGGTCGCCATCACCTGAACGGTCAAGGTAAATGTAAACCCAGCGAATCCCCTCAACGACCTGAATATGCCCGTGGCCGTTATGATAGCCGTTGTGCTCCCATTCCATATCGGGCGGCGGCGAGTCAAACGGTTCGTCCATTGCTGGGTGGTCGTGACCATTTTCTTCGACGATGGCCTCCGGTTCTGAAAGTGGCGGCTCCACAACCGCAGGGGCTTCAACCGGCGGCGCTTCGGGTTCGATGTTCACCGGCTGCATAAAATCATCAGGTGGCGGCACAAAGGCGTCCGCTTCCATCCAGGGTCCGCCATCATCATCCTGCATCGCCCATTCCGGCATACCATTGTCCAACGGCAGCGGAGCCCCTCCCTCAGGCCGCACCACATTAAAGTTCTGGTCCACCGTCTCCGCCACGATTTGCGGATCGTTACGCGAGTTATCGAACTTCCCGGCCACACGGACGATTTCGCCCTCCTCTACCAGTTCCTGGCACTTCTGCCATGTGCGCGGGAAGATCACCACGTCAATCGCGCCAGCAGAGTCATGCCAGTCTTCCAGATGGATGACTGCCATCAAATCATTGTTTTTGGTGAGGATTTTTCGCAGCGTGACGACCTCACCGGCCACCGCCACCTGTTTTCCATGGAAATTGCCGTCCGGGTCCTTGAGATCACTGATTACTGCCGTGTTTCCATAACGCAGCATGTCGCGGTATTTATCCACGGGCCGCCCGGTGACATACAGGCCGAGCAGTTCCTTCTCCCAGCCCAGCATTTCGCGCTGGCTCACCTCTTCCATCTCCGGCAGATTTTCCAGCATCTCGGTCATCATGCTGTCATCACCACCGAACATATTCATCTGCCCGATTTCTTTGTCTTTGTGATAACTCGCACTGTAACTGACGATACGCTCCAACGCGGCCAGCAACTGAATCCGCTTGCCGAAAGCACTTAAAGCACCGACTTTGATGAGATGCTCAATCGTCCGCTTGCCGACCGCGCGCAGGTCTACCCGCTGGCAGAAATCCTGCAAATCCGCAAAGGGACCACCTTCCGCGCGCGCATCAATAATATATTGCAATGACCCGGCACCCGCGTTCTTCACTGCCGCCAGCCCGAAGCGAATTCCCTGCGAGTCATCTTGCAATTTCTGAATGTCAAAATCGAGCATACTGTAATTTACATCCGGCGGCAGAATGCTGATTCCCAGGCGGCGGCATTCCTCCATAAACACCGCGACTTTGGTCGAATCATCGCGGTGAACGGTGAGCAGCGCCGTCATATATTCCGCCGGGTAATGACGCTTGAGGAAGGCGGTCTGCACGGTAATGACAGCATAGTCGCTGGCGTGGGCTTTGTTGAAGCCATAATTGGCGAAGAACTCGATGTCCGCGAAGATACGCTCGGCGGTTTCCTCGTCAACACCATTTTCGGGACCACGTGCTTTAAAGATGGACTTGTGCTTGGCGAGGTCCTTTTCGCGCTTTTTCGATACCGCCTTACGCATCAGGTCGGCTTCACCCAGCTCATAGCCGAACAACTGACCCGCCACCTGCATAATCTGCTCCTGGTAGACCAGAATACCGAAAGTCTCGGACAGGATTTTCTCCATCCTGGGGTGATGGTAGGTGACCTCTTCCTGGCCGTGCATACGCCGGTTGTAAGTGGGGATATAGTCCATCGGGCCGGGCCGGTAGAGCGAGATCGCGGCGATAATATGTTCAAAGCGTGAGGGACGCATCCCGCGCAGCATCTGCTGCATACCGGAGCTTTCCACCTGAAACACACCTACTGTCTCGCCGTTGCCGATCAACTCAAATGCCTGATCGAGCATTTCGCGCCCCTGCGGGTCCTCCTCCAGGTAATCATGGCGGTAGGGGATGTTTTCCATCGTGTACTTGAGGCCATGATAGCGCTCGATCAGATCACAGGCTTTGCGAAGAATGGTCAGCGTCGATAGGCCAAGAAAGTCGATCTTCAGCAGGCCAATCGATTCACAGGTTTCCATCGGAAACTGCGTCACTGCCCGCAGCGCACTGGTCTCATCTTCTTTTTCGGCTTTGGTCAGGCGGTGCAGCGGAATATATTCAACCAGCGGCTTATCGGCCACGATGATGCCCGCCGCATGTGTCGAGGCATGGCGGGTGATGCCCTGCAGGTCCTTCGCTGTGTCAATGACCTGCTTGATCTCAGCCTCACGCTTGTACAACTCCATCAGTTCGGGGTTGGCGTCGACATAGGTCATCAATGGCTTGGGTTTCGGCTCGGTAGGGATGAGCTTGGCCGCCCGGTTGACAATATCCAGTGGCACACCGAGCGCACGTCCCACATCACGCACTGCCGCCTTCGCGCCCATCGTCCCAAAGGTGATGATCGCGGCGACTTTGTCCTCACCGTATTTGCGCGCCGTGTATTCGATCATTTCCCCACGACGGTCATCTGGATAATCCAGGTCAATATCGGGCATACTCACGCGGCCAGGGTTCAAAAATCGCTCGAACAGCAGGTTATTTACAATCGGGTCGATGCTGGTGATTCCGAGCGAATAGGCCACCACACTGCCCGCGCCCGAGCCGCGCACATTCCACCAGATGTCGGCATGGCGGGCAAACTGGCACAAATCCCACACGATAAGGAAATAAGTGTCAAAGCCCATGCTGTGGATAATGCCCAATTCACGGTTCATGCGCTCGATCAGCACGGAATCGCTACGCCAGTTCTCGCCATAACGCCAGACCATGCCCTTTTCCGCCAGGTAGCGCAGATAGCTGTCGGCAGTATGGTCGCCTGGCACAGGGAACGCCGGCAGGTGATAGCCCTTGCTGTCCAGATCGACATTGCACATTTCCGCGATTTTGAGCGTGTTTTTCAGCGCTTCACCGTTGCGGATATGGCCGAAATAGTCATCCATTTGCTGCTGCGACGTCAGATGATAACTGGCATCACTCATCGCCAGTCGATCACTGCGCGGCGTACTCTTCAACTCTGTGGTCTGGATGCACAGCAGCGTATCATGCGGATCGTAATCTTCCTCCAGCACATAATGCACATCATTGGTCGCCACGAACTGCACATCGGCGTAATCCCGATTTTCCAGCAGCCAGTTATTGACCATGCGCAGTTCTTCGATATCATGCTGCTGAAGCTCGAGATAAAAATTCTCTTTGCCAAAGACATCGCAGTACCAGCCGATCAATTCGCGCGCCTCATCATCGCGCCCTTCCATCACCATACTGGGGATTTGGGCAGCGAGGCAGCCGCTGGTGGCGATGATCCCTTCCGAATGTTCGGCCAGAAATTCGCGGTCGATGCGTGGATTGTAGTAAAAGCCGTTGAGCTGGGCTTCGCTGGCGATCTTGAGCAGATTCTGATAACCGGTCTGGTCTTTTGCCAGCAGCAGCATATGGTAAGGGCGGCGGTCCTCACGCTCCTTATCGAAGCGTGTGCGCTTGGCGAGATAGGCTTCCACGCCGATAATCGGCTTGATCTCTGCCGCTTTGCAGGCGCGGTAGAAGTCGATCACGCCGAACATCGTACCGTGGTCAGTAATCGCCAGCGATTTCATGCCCAGGTCTTTGGCGCGGTTGACCAGCCGGGGAATCTTACTCAAACCATCGAGCAGCGAATATTCCGTGTGGACGTGCAGGTGGACAAAATCAGCCATATCCGTCTTTCCAATGTATCTTTGTGAGCCATGTTGATTATAACATCGCTGCAAGGGATTAGAACGGGTTTTCCGGTAGAATCTGGTTAGGAGTCGACACTGTACAGCTCCCGAACAGGATCGGTACAATTGTCCTACAAAGCCTTTCTGCACGATAACTCAATTCGGATTAAACTAAAACTATGCCAGAATTACCGGAAGTAGAAACGGTTGTCAGAGGATTACGTACGCCATTGATCGGGCATAAGGTCGAGAGCATGTGGTACGACTGGGCCAATACCATCCACAGTCCCCACCCGGCGGAATTCGCGGCGCGCATCGCCGGGCAGACCTTTCGCGCGGTCAACCGCCGCGCCAAATACATCCTGTGCGAACTGGATGTTGATACCCTGATTATCCATCTCAAAATGACCGGGCGGCTGTATGTCGTGCCGGATGATGCGTTGAGCGATGCTGATCCCTGGGTCCATTTCCGCCTGCAACTCGATCAAGGCCATCAGCTTCGCTTTTCCGACGCGCGTAAATTCGGCAAAGTCTACCTGACCGACGATGTCAATAAAATCACGAGCAAACTCGGTCCTGAGCCGCTGGAAGATGACTTTACCGTAGACGTGCTGCGCGAGCGGCTGGCAGGCCGACAGAAAACCATCAAGGCGCTGCTGCTCGATCAAACCTTCATTGCTGGCGTGGGTAATATCTATGCTGATGAGGCACTGCATCGCGCGGGCATCCATCCGCTGCGGGGAGCGCATACCCTCACTGGTGAAGAAGTCGCAAGGCTGCACGCCACGATTCGCGCAGCGCTCAGCGCCGGAATCGACTATGAAGGTGCGACCCTCAACTGGTATCGCAAACCAGATGGCACCTCGGGTGAATCACAGAAGCACTTCTACGCCTATGGGCGCGAAGGCCAGCCCTGCACCACCTGCGGCCATCCCATCGAGAAAATTCGCGTGGCCCAGCGCGGCACCCATTTTTGCCCGGTTTGTCAACCACTTTCGTCCAATCAATCCCTGAGGTAGCCATATGGGACCTAACTTCGGCGATTTTTTCAGTCAGATCCCGTCATTTCTCATCATAATTTTCTGCGGGTCAGGCATCTTGCTATTGGCCTCGATTGTCGCGCTGGTTCGCATCCGCGCGGTCAAAGCCCAAAATCAGTTTTATACACCGGATGAATCACCGACTTATGCCTACATAGCCCCTGAAATTTCGGATGATGCCTCTGATTTGCCTGATCTTGATCTGCTGGTCAACACTCCCCAGCAAGTACCCCCCACGACTGTGACACCAACACCCTCGCCCGTGCCACGCGCACGTTCAGGGATGCAGTTCGTCACACTGAGCGATGGCAGCAGCACCGAAGCCGTAGAAGTCATGTCCTTGCTGCGGGATGTGGTCAGTGGGGATCTCATCATCCAGATGGGCGAGAAAAGTTATCGCGACCTGAGCAGCGACGAAACATTCAAAAACAGCTTCCTCAAGATCATGCGCGAACTATCACCGATCGTCAAAAACGCACCAGCTGCGGCTGCACCACCCACTGAGCAGCATATCGAGACGGCGGCTGAAGAACCCGCGCCACCGGCACAGCCCCAACCCACTGCGCCGCCCAGACCCACGATGACACCGCCACCACCCGAGAAACAGCCGCCACTGCCTCCAAGCGGTGGGATCATTCCTGGCGCACTGCCAAAGTACGATATTGATCACGAACCCGCCCAAATCACAAAGCGCGGCCTGTTTAGACGTGGCAAACTCGATCTGCCGCCAGTGCCGGAGCTCGATATTGCCGGACGTATTGAGACTTACCTTCAGCACAAGCTCCAGGTCACGCCAGAATATGCCGGGCGCAGTATTCACGTGCATCCCGCGCCCGATGGCGGCGTGGCAATCGAGGTTGACGGCATCTTTTACGACGCCGTAAATGACATCACGGACGATGAGATTCGCCAGTTTCTCTCGAACACCATCCGGGAATGGCAGGAGCAGAGTTAATCCACCACGCGATCGACCCGCAGCATCACTGCCGCCGCCAGAATAACCGCGCCCATGGCGACAAACGCCAGCGGCAGTGATCGGGTCGCCAGCGCCGCATAGACCGGAGCCATGATGGCGACAAACAGGCTGGAAAACATGCTCATCAGTGATAGCACGGTTGCCCGGCTTTTCCCGGTGATTAAAGCATTCTGGTAGCCGGAATACAGAGGCTGCTTCATGTCATTGGTGCCGTACATCAGCGTCACCACCAGCCATACTGGAAGCGGCCCACTGATCAGCGCCAGCACGAAATAGGCAATTCCGGGCAGCACAGTCAATACAGTGAGCGCCCGGTGCGGCCCTAAGACTTCTTCAACACGATAGGCGTAACGCTGTGTGCCTGCCGCCAACAGGCTGCCCAAAGATAGTGTCAGGGCAATCGCGAACGGCGACACCTGATTTGCGGCCAGATAAGGCGGCGCGAGGGTGGTAATCAAGGTGCCGCCAAACGCACTGGTCAGCACAGTCAGCAGCGTAATCCGGCGCAGGCGGCGGCTTTCCCACAGTTCACGCATCCCTGTGCGGAAAATCGCCAGCGCACCACTGCGTGACACCTCCCAATCATCCTGTGGTTCACGCAGCGTCAGCGCGATGATTAATCCCACCAGCAGCGCTCCCACAGTCAGTGCAATCGCCAACCGGACCCGTTCCAACGCCAGATCACCGATAATCAGGCCGCCGATAATCGGCGAGATGAAAAACGCAATCTGCCCCCAACTCCCCACCAATCCTATCGCGCGTTTCATCAGCGAGTCGCGTGCTTCGCGTGGCAGGCTGTCGTAGACCATCGCTTCCCGCGCGCCAGAGCCAAAGGCATGACCGATGCCCGTCAGCACCGCCAGCACTGCAAACTGCCAGTATTCTGTGCTAAACAGGAAAATCAACTCAGCCAGCATCAGGAAAAGTGTATTCATCACCAGCGACCACTTGCGCCCGATGCGGTCGGCGATTATCCCCGTAGGCACTTCCGCCAGGAAGATAGTGCCGATCACGACCGATTCCAGGGTGCTGATTTCCAGCAGAGTCAGCCCACGCCCCTGTAGATAAAGCGCATAAATGTGAATGTAGAGGTGAAAGCGGGTACAAAAATTAACCAGGATGACTTTGGTGACGTTATCAAAGCGCAGCATGTTTTCTCCAATGGCAGAATCAAAAACGCCGCAGGCAAGCCCCGGCGGCGCGCAGTTACAATTTCGGCACGATTACGAAAAAGGGGACTTCTACCTCGGTTTAGCGGTGGAGAAACGTGCCTGCCATTGGAAAATTTCCTGAACTTGAAGATGAACAGCCGGAATTGTAGCGTGTTTTCGGCTCACGTCAAACATAAGCCATTTCGATTGGCTCAACAATCAGCTTGCCATCACTGGCCTGCTGCAAGCGCCCTACCGGGCGGTAAGAATCATGCGGAAAAATGAGGATCGCATCGCGCTCCAGCACCCACTGCTGCCAGCGGCGTTTGGTTTCCAGCGTCACCAGCGGTTCCACATCATAGGCGGTCATCCAGCCCAGGCGTTCAAAATGCACCGCGTAGGTTGCCATATCGCAAACAAACACAGCGGACTCGTCGCCACTCTCGATCACTACACTCATATGACCGGGTGTATGCCCCGGTGTTACGGCACCACGAACCCCGGCCACGAATTCAGTATCGCCATTCAGCAGTCGCATCTGGCCGCTCTCGACCAGCGGCTGGAAATTCTCGGCCAGATAAGTCGCCCGCGTGCGTTCATTGGGGTGAATCGCGTCCTGATACTCACGCCGCTGCACCACATACTCCGCGTTGGGGAACACAGGTTGTATAGCCCCGTTTTCGTCATAGCAGGTGTTCCCTGAGGCATGATCGGCGTGCAGATGTGTATCAATCACCAGGTCAATATCCCCTGGCTGGATACCAAGCCGTGCCAATCCTTCGACCAACCCGCCGCGAGGTCGTTGCAGCTTGAGGATTTTCTGCATCTTCTCCGGCATTTTGGTGCCATAACCGGTATCGACCACGATATTTTTGCCGCCAGTTTGCAACAGCAGGCAGTTGAGCACCATCGGGACCAGCAGGTCATCATCCGGCGTGGCATAGTGGCTCCACAACGCTCGCGGCACCAACCCAAACGCGCCTCCCGGGTCCACCCAGTGATTGCCATCGTTAATCAGATGAATATGGACATCGCCAATTTGCAGCATTAACTTCGCTCCGCCAGCAGCCAGCTCCAATAACGCCAGGCCACAATCAAGCCAATTGTATAAGCCAGCGCGGCCAGCCCACTGTAAATCACCAACCGG
>JAIOHN010000932.1 GCA_019912985.1 Anaerolineae bacterium
CGCTGACACAGGTCACGGCGCGGCGGCTGTTTCGCACCGCGGAAGCCTGCCGCTGGCTGGTCGAACGGGCGATGGCTGCCCCGGCCAGCGCGGAGAATGTCGCGCTGACGCATATCCTGTTGCATGATTACAACCGCCAGCGCGGACCGGGTCCGCTGCCGCTGGATGAGCTACAACAGGTGAGCGCACCGGTTCACCTGATGGTGAGCGACCGTGAAATTTACTGCGATCCACGCCGGATGCTGAATCGGGCGCGGCGGGTTTTCGCGCGTTTGACCGTGGAAACCGTCACCAACTGCGGCCACGACATCAACAAAGAGCAGACCGCGCTGGTCAACTGGCGCATCCTTGAGCTATTGGCGCAGACTTCGGGCGTGGAATCCCGGCCCTGAGACCTGTACAATGGAAGGCACCATCCACGAAGTAATCAAACGAGCAACCGATGACTTATATCCTTGGAATCGAATCCTCATGCGACGAAACCGCTGCGGCGGTCGTCATCAATGGTAAAACCATCGCCTCCAATGTGGTGGCGTCCCAGATTGACCTGCACGCCAAATATGGCGGCGTGTTTCCCGAATTAGCCTCGCGCGCGCATGTCGAGGCCATCAGCACCGTGGTGGATCAGGCGATCCACGACGCGGCGATCACCTATGACAAGCTGGACGCCATCGCAGTGACACGCGGGCCGGGGTTGGTCGGGTCGCTGCTGGTGGGGTTGAATTACGCCAAAGGGCTGGCACTGGCCGCCAACAAGCCGCTGCTGGGCATCAACCACCTGGAGGGACATATCTACTCGCTGTGGCTGACCGAACAGCACCGCGAGATCGTGTTCCCGGTGCTGGTGTTGATCGTCTCCGGCGGGCATACCGAACTGCTGCTGATGACCGATCACGGCCAATACGAACGGCTCGGCAGCACACTTGACGACGCGGCAGGTGAAGCCTTCGACAAAGTCGGTCGCCTGCTCGGCCTGCCATTCCCGGGCGGCCCCAGCATCGAACGGGCAGCGATCAATGGCAATCCCGAAGCCCACGCATTCCCCCGTCCCAAGCGCGATGCCACCTATGATTTCAGCTTCAGCGGCCTCAAGACCGCCGTCATGCGTGAAGCGACCGTCATGCCCTCAGCGGAGGCGCGGCGCAGCCGGGGCGCGGAGAAAAAGGCGCAGCTTCGCTCCGGCATTTCGGTGAGCGATGTGGCGGCCAGTTTCCAGGCGGCGCTGGTGGAGACATTGGTAGAAAAAACGGCCCGCGCGGCGGAATCCTACGAGGTCACGGAAATTCTGATGGCTGGAGGCGTGAGCGCCAATCAAGCCCTGCGGCAGGCCCTGCGCAAAGAGGCCAATCTGCCGGTGCGCTACCCGCCGCTGAATCTGTGTACCGATAACGGCGCGATGATCGCCGCCGCCGGTCATTACCGGATGCTGGCTGGCCTGGAAAGCGACTGGGACATGGAAGTGGTCCCCATGTGGCCGCTGACCAATGACGCTTACGAAAATGTGTAGCCCTGCTCCCGGGTTGGTCTTTATCGTGACGCGCGCAACGCCAGCGGGCGCGGTATGCTAGTGGCATAGAAAGGAGCAAAACGTATGAATACTACGATGACCCGACCAGTAGGACGGTCGGCAATGACAGCCAACCCGGTCGGCTTCGGCTGCTGGGCGATCGGCGGCCCCTTCTGGCGTGATGATAAGCCAGTGGGATGGGGCGAGGTAGACGATAACGAATCCATCGCGGCGATACAGCGCGCATTTGACCTGGGCGTGGACTTCTTCGATACCGCTGATGTCTATGGCGCAGGCCACAGCGAGCGCGTGGTGGGTCGCGCGCTGGCCGGGAAGCGCGATCAGGTCTTGATCGCCACCAAGTTCGGCAACGTCTTTGACGAACAATCCCGCAAGATTACCGGCATGAATGTCTCGCCGGACTACATCAAGCAGGCATGTGAGGCTTCGCTGCGCCGCCTGAATACCGACCATATCGATCTCTACCAACTGCACAGCGGTATCCCACGCGAAGAGGCTGAGCCGGTGCTGGATGCGCTGGACGGGCTGGTGGACGCCGGGAAAATCCGCGCCTATGCCTGGAGCACTGATGACGCCGAGAACGTGCGCGTGTTCGCGCAGCGTCCCAACTGCGTGGCGGTGCAGCACCGGCTGAACATCATGGAAGATGCACCGGAAATCCTGGCGGTGTGCGACGAGTTCAACCTCGCCAGTGTCAACCGGTCGCCGCTGGCGATGGGTCTGCTCACCGGCAAATTCAACAAAGATTCAGTGCTGCCGAAGGATGATATTCGCGGCAACGAACCCGACTGGATGACTTACTTCAAAGACGGCAAGCCCGCGCCGGAGTGGATTGACCGGCTGAATGCCGTGCGTGATGTGTTAACCAGCAATGGTCGCACCCTGACGCAGGGCGCGCTGTGCTGGATTCTCGCGCGCAGTGACAAGACCTTCCCCATTCCCGGCATCCGCACTGTGGCCCAGGCCGAGGAAAATGCCGGGGCGATGGCGAAAGGCCCGCTCACGCCGGACCAGATGGCTGAGATCGACCAACTGCTTGGCCGTGCGTAAACGCAAAACACCCCGCTCCGCAGGGAGCGGGGATATGCACAGGCTGTTCAAAACCTGTTCAAAACTCCAGATTTATCCGGCAGTAAGCTGCGCCGAGCTAAAGACCACTCCAAACGGCACGCAGTAAATGACAATGCTTTGATATTCGCTGAGGTCCACCTCGGCGGGGATGTCGTAATTCTGGCTGCCGACATTGCCTTTGAGTATCCCCAGGTCGATCATATCCTCACCGACACCGCCGAAAATGGTCGTTGGCGTAATCTTGCTGAGGATGACATGCAGCTCAGGGCCGTTGGTGACACGGAAATCCTCGAAGCGCAGCACAAGCTGACCGCTGACATCATACACCGTCGCCGTGCCTTCGGCCTTATGCACCGCGTCAATGGCGATGAAGGAACCCTGCGCCACCAGTTGGGGGTCGCTGGCGTCTTCGGGCATCGTCTCATCCATCACGGTGTCCGGCTCGGTCATGGCGGCGGCAGTTTGCCCGGCCATATCCGCGTTTTCATCAGCCATCGCCACCAGCGCGTCCTGCTCGTCCTGCGGCATCTCACGCACCGCCTGCCGCTGTTCATCAGTCAGGCCGGGGAAGGCTTCGTCCACCACGTCGTTACGGAAGTAAGGACTCCACAGGGGGAAGGTGACAGCCACCAACACCACCACAATAACCACCGCCAGCAAAATAATCCGGTTGCGAGACATGAGCAGTTCTCCTGATAATTTTCGGGACTTGTTGTTGCCTTAAATGCAGCCCGAAGCCAAATCTCTACGAATTAGAAGATAGTAGGGCGCTGTGGGACCCTGTTTTACGCGACTATTGCTCCGACTTGAGCAGGGCGTGTTATTATAGATGTCATTCATGGTTATGCAATGACGCTAATCAAGGAGGAAACCTTGTCTACGGACTTACAAACGATGGCAATTAACACCATTCGGATGCTGGCGGTGGATGCTGTGCAGAAAGCCGACAGCGGCCATCCCGGTCTGCCGATGGGTGCAGCGCCGATGGCTTATGCGCTGTGGATGAATCACATGCGCTTCAACCCGCATAATCCGCAGTGGGCCAATCGTGACCGCTTCATTCTCAGCGCCGGACACGGCTCGATGCTGCTGTATGCACTGCTCTACCTGACTGGTTATGATCTGCCGCTGGAAGAACTGAAAAACTTCCGCCAGTGGGGCAGCAAAACCCCCGGTCATCCAGAGTATCACGACACCCCCGGCGTGGAAACCACGACCGGCCCCTTGGGGCAAGGTGCATCCAATGCGGTCGGCTTCGCGGTGGCAGAAGCCTATCTGGCAAAGTATTTCAACCGCCCGGGTTATGACGTGGTCGATCATTACACCTTCGCCCTGGTGAGTGATGGCGATGTGATGGAAGGTGTCTGCTCCGAGGCCGCCTCGCTGGCCGGTCACTGGGGACTGGGCAAGCTCATTTACCTGTATGACGCCAACAAGATCACGCTCGATGGCAGCGCTGACATGACCTTTACCGAGAATGTGGCCGCGCGCTTTGAAGCCTATGGCTGGCACACGATCCGGGTCGAGGAAGGCAACGATTACAGCAAGGTCAACGAAGCCATCGCAGAAGCCAAAAAGGTCACAGATAAACCATCGCTGCTGTCGATCCACACCACCATCGGTTATGGCAGCCCCAACAAAGCCAACACCAGTGCCGCGCATGGTTCGCCATTGGGCAAGGAAGAGGTCAAGCTGACGAAAGAAGCGCTTGGCTGGCCGCAGGAAGATTTCTACGTTCCCGGCGATGTGCTGGAGCATTTCCGCGAGGCAGTGGAGCGCGGCGCACAAGAGGAAAGCGACTGGAGCAAAACATTCGAAGCCTGGCGCGCCGAGTATCCTGAGCTGGCAGCCGAATGGGATCAAGCTATGAGCGGCGAACTGCCCTCGGGCTGGGACGCGGACATCCCTGTGTTCTCGCCAGGGAAGGCGATTGCCACCCGCAATGCTTCCGGTGATGCACTCAACGCGATCGCGCAGCATATCCCGACGATGATCGGCGGTGACGCTGACCTGGCAGGCAGCACCAAGACACTGATCAAAGGCGCGGAGAATACCGGCCACCTGGACTCGGCTGAACGCAATCTGCGTTTTGGCGTACGTGAGCATGGCATGGGCGCGATCGTCAACGGGCTGGCGCTGCACGGCGGCATCATCAAGCCCTTCAGCGCGACCTTTCTCACTTTCAGCGATTACATGCGTCCGGCTATTCGCCTGGGCGCACTGATGGATATCCCCACGGTCTATGTCTTCACACATGACAGCATCGGCCTGGGTGAAGACGGCCCCACGCACCAGCCGGTTGAGCATTTCGCGGCGCTGCGGGCCATCCCCAATCTGACATTTATCCGTCCGGCGGATGCCAATGAAACCTCAGCGGCCTGGCGGCTGACGATGACTTTGCCTGGCCCGGTCGCGCTGGCCTTCTCGCGCCAGAACCTGCCTGTGATCGAAAATGGCGAGATGGTGCAGGAGAAAGCGCTGTACGGTGGTTATGTGCTGGATGATTGTGAAGGCACGCCGCAGGTCATCCTGCTCAGCAGCGGCAGCGAGGTGCAGCTTGCGCGCGAAGCCTATAAAACACTGATGGCAGAGGGGATTAAAGCCCGCGTGGTTTCGATGCCTTCATGGGAAGTGTTTGACTCGCAGGATGAAGCCTACCGCGAGAGTGTGCTGCCCAAGCGTGTGAGCGCCCGTGTCAGCATCGAGGCAGGTGTGGTGCAGGGCTGGGAAAAGTATGTAGGCAGCGGCGGGATCACGATCGGGTTGGATCGCTTTGGTGCCAGTGCGCCCTACGAAGAAGTCTATGAGCACCTGGGCATCACTGCCGCGCGAATGGTCGAGGCAGCCAAGAGCCTGCTCTAAGCGCGCACGCTCATCCTTACAGAATCAAAATCGGGGCGCTGTAATCTGCGCCCCGATGTATTTGACCACTCTTCAAACGCGGCTTAAAGCGCGTCGTAGCCTGGGCCATCAATAAAGAAGTCGTAATTGGGCTGGATATCGGTGGTAAGATCCACGACCTCGCCGCCGGCTGCCGTCACGCGGGTTTTTGTGTCCCACGGCAGGCGTTCCTGGCCTTCCGCCATCGTATATTCAGCGGGAACTTCTTCTTCAATAAAGATCGCTTCGTATGGGCATTCGGGAATGCAGGCACCGCAGTCGATGCAGGTGTCCGGGTCAATAAAGTACCAGGGCCATTCGTTTTCCGGCTGGCCGGGCACAATGCATTCCACAGGACACACTTCTACACAGGCACCATCACGCAAACAGAGGCTGGTGATAATATGGGTCATCGTCGTTTACTCCTTGCAATTACCTGTTTATCTAGACAATGTACCCCTCATTAACCCCCATGTCTGGAACTTTTGTTGGATTTTAAGTTGTGATTTAACTGAAAAAACGAGATGCGATTACGCGGGGAGTAAAATTTTTTAACTCAGGTTAATTTAACCTGTCGGAATCGACTCTGGCATGGTATTGGTTTCTGCGAGATATTCCAGCCCTTCGCGGTTCGCCACATAGACGCTGCGCCCTTTTTTAACGAGCAGACCGGCATTCAACAACCCGCGCAGCGCTCGCCCGACAACCTCGCGGGTGGTTCCCAGGATTGAGGCAATTTCCTCCTGGGTGAGCGCGGTTGGCGTCTCTGAGATCTGGTCGGCATAACTGCTCTCATGCAGGAATAGTTTCGCCAGACGGGAGGGGATGCTGCGAAACGTCATATCTTCCAGCCGCTCAATGTATTCGCGGTTCACCCGCGCAAGCGACTGGACATAATTACTCAACAGCGCCGGTTCGGTCGCCATGAGAGTCATGAGGCGGTTATGGCTGATCGTCAGCACTTCGGCAGTGGTCACAGCCACTGCATTATAGGGGTTCACATCACCATCAACTGCCGCGACTTCGTTAAAGGTGGAATAAGGACGCAGCAGACTGAGGGTGTGCAGACGGCCTTCACTGTTGATACGGTAAATGCGAACCAACCCATCCAGGACTACATGAAAACCGGCACAGTCGCCGCCTTCGGTGAAGATCGTCGCGCCCGCCTGATAAGCATGGCGGTGGGCGATCTCCTCAATACGACAAAGGCCGTGAGCATCAATCCCCTGGAAGTAGGGAATGCAGGCGAGGTCAATGCTCATCGCTTACACCACAAACACCTGTGCAATCACAATCAATGCGACGAATAATACCGCAGCCAGGATCGCCATGCTGCGCAGATCGGCAGTCACGTAGCTATAGTCGCGCTGCAATTCTTCCGTCGTGACCACTTTCGTAGGATGCGCCAGCCGTTCCATGATGTCATCATGGCTCATCTCTTCAAAGGCGACAGATCTACGCCGCTTGGAGCGGTTGGGGCGCTGCGTGGAGGACGGTGCGCTGCTGGAACGCCGACGGGTAGCAGTGGTGGATGGCTTCGGTTTCGCGGCTACCGGCTCATCCAGTTCCTCTGCTTCTGCCTCTTCAGCTTCCTCTTCCAGAATTTCTTCGACAACTTCCTCTTCCTCAGAGACTTCTGGCTCCAGGCCAGCTTCACGCCGCGCCCGTTCCAGGGTTTCTTGGGGGAGATTGGGTGAACTACTTTTGCGGTTTTTGCGTTTTGACATGGTTCATCTCGTGTATCTATAATTTCGGGCGTTAAGTATCTATCCGATTGGCGAAAACGACAATACGTTTATCATCAACTTGATAGGGATAACAGGAAATTAACGTCGCGGTTGCCCTGCCCTGATTTTCCAGCACATAGACATCGGTCGGTTCAACCTGCTCCCAACCCGTGATTTCGTAAGTAAAGGTCTGCGTCATCGTCTGCACCTGGAAGCGATCTCCCGCTTCCAACTGGTCGAGATAGCGGAACAATTCGCCGTAAATATCGTTATGCGCGTTCAACACCAGATTGCCGGTGTCATCGCCGGGCTTGACGCCATTCTGCAACTGGCCCACGCCCTGTTTGAGCGCCTCCCAGTCCGTTCCCTGCACAATCGACTGGTTCAGGTTGAGCTTGGGGACAATCAGGCGCAGGGCGGTTTCCGGGGTCTGCGGCGGGCGGCGGATAATCTCCGGGAAGACCTGTGCCTGCACCACCGGCAGCAGATTCTCCGGCACCTCATTCAGATTGAACTGCGCACCACCGGGTGCGGTCGGCGGTGTATGACCACCGGGCAGCACATATTGTTCCACGCGCAGCACGGGGGTCGGCGCAATGGTGGGCAGTGCCGCCAGCCGCTGCTCATTGGCCTGCTGCTGCGCTGCTGCCGTTTCCCGCTCCAATGTGCCGATCGACTGGAACATCATGTATCCCAGGTACGCCACGCCGATGACCGCCGCCACTTCGACCAGCAGCAGCCCTTTATTGAGGAACCCTTTCCAGAAGCGGTCCTTGTCCGGGTCGCGGTCAACCACTTCTTCCGGCGCATCCTCAAAGTACGGTGTGGTGGCCTGACTCACAGGCCGGGACACAGCCGGTTCTGGTGCCGCTGTCCCAGCGGTGGCCGCTGCCATGATCGCGGAGGGCGATGGGTGTTGTTTGGCTGCTGTCTGGTGATTGGCCGGTGAGGATTCCTGGGGAGCAGTATCCAGCACGCGACCATAACGCTGCATCCGCGCCATTTTCTGCTGACGCTGCTCGCGTTTTTTGATGGTGAGGATTCGTTCCAGTTCTTCGATTGACAGCTCGTCAACCGGTCGTTTGTCGCGCATAACGAGTTTAACCTGAGCCTGTTAGCCTGATTTGAACACAACGTGATATAAAAGTAAACGCCAAAAGTTCCAAATGCAAGTTGCCATTTTTGAGCAAATCCGACAGCGGCGCAGCGGGTAAAATTGCCGCAATCGCTATACCTGGAACTATAATAGCGCCTGTACGTATAGTGAGTCGAGAACCGTGATCCAATAAAGGTGTCCCTTATGTTTTATGTTCAGTATGCAGCGCGCAACCTGTGGCGCAACCGGCGCTGGTCTTCATTCGCCATTTTCTCGATTGCAGCAGGCGTGGCGACGATTGTCGCGCTGCGCAGCCTGGGGCTGGCTATTGGCGACTCATTGACCAGCAATATCCGCAGCAGCAATCACGGCGATATTACCTTACAACAGGGTGTGGGCGGCGGCTTCGCCTTTAATGTCGGCACACCGGGCGATAATGAGGTTGGCCTGGACCCTGACGAAGTTGAGGCAATTGAGTCGTGGGTGCGGGAGCGCAACGGCGAGATGACCGCTTACAGCATCTCCAGTCTTGTGCAGGTCACTGCTATGGACGCCGTGACCGCTGGACGGCCCCAGTTCATTACTTCATTTTTTGTTGATCCGCAAACTTACCCGCCCACTGACGACATCGTTGCGCTGGACCCGGCAGGTGTCCCGCTCAGTGACTTATTCCAGGGTGGCAACGAGGTCGTGATCAGCAAAAACCTGGCTGATTCGCAGGAAATTCAGGTCGGCGATCATGTCCGCGTCAGCGGCACGACTGATGAGTTTATCGTGCGCGGCATCGTTCCTACCGAAACCGAAGCGGGCCTGCGCAACCTGTTCGCTGCCTTTTTCGGCTTCGCTTATTTCGATCAGGCGCTGGCGGAACCACTATCGGTCAGCACCCGCCCCAACAGTATCAGCATCGCCCTGCCGGAAGGGTCACGCCCGACCACCACAGATGAGGCGCAATCCATAGAAAACGACCTGCGCAGCCTGCTGCAAGGTCGTCGGGGCCGCGCCAATGTCAATTTCCTCACCGTGCCAGAACTCCTCCTCCAGAACCAGCAGATCGCGGATGTGATCGGGCGGTTTGTGGTGGTGATGGGCCTGGGCGCGATGTTGATCGGCGGCGTGGGCATCGTCAACACAATGCTGGTCATGGTGCGGCGGCGAACCGAAGAAGTGGCCGCGCTCAAGACATTTGGCCTCAAGGGGCGGCAGGTGGCTGCCCTGTTCATGTCCGAGGCGCTCTTGTTGGGGCTGGTTGGCAGTCTGGTCGGCGGGGTGATTGGCCTGTTCCTCAGCCGGTTGGCGAATTCATATGGCGAAACCGTCATCCAACAATCGCTGGTATGGCGCTTATATCCAGAGGCGGTGCTGTTCGGGCTGGTCCTGGGCCTCATCGTGACGGGTGTTTTCGGGGTGCTGCCGGTGCTCACCGCAGTGCGCATCCGCCCCGGCATTATCCTGCGCCCCAATGAAACCCACATCCCACGCTCGGGCTGCCTGTCTTCACTGCTGGCGCTGGCCTTTGTGGTGATCGCCCTGGGATTGATCGCCGGGCAGATCATCGGCAGTCTCGGCATCGGCGTGATCGCCGTCGCTGCCACCATCGCCATCCTGGGGCTGCTGGTCGGCCTGTTGTGGATTCTGGTCTGGATCGTGGGGCGGCTGCCCTCGTTTGGCAATGTCGATCTCAAACTGGCATTACGCAATCTGCGCGCGCGGCGTGTGCGCACAGCGACCACACTGCTGGCCCTGAGTGCAGGTATGTTCGCCCTCAGCAGCATCACCTTTTTTGGCGCGGGCGTGCGCGAAATCCTGCAAATGACCCTTTCCGATGCCCTGGGTGGCAATGTAATGATCTTTTCGCTCATCCCCGGCGGCCTCGGCGACAGCATCATCAACCAGCGGCTGGACAGCCTATCGGGGGTGCGGTCACGTACAGATATTGTGACTTATGAGGCGGACATCATCGCGATCAATGGGGAGCCAGTCAATTCGACAGCGGTCGAAGCCCGGCGCAGCGAAATCATGAGTGAACTGCGCCAGCTGCAAGATGACCCGGCCAACCTGGGGCGAATACCGGAACTGGTCGAGGAGCTTGATCGCCTGCCCGACTACAACCTGGGAATCAGCGTACGCGAGACCACCGGAAACAACTTTGGGGGCGCAGATAACATCGTCGCCGGGCGCGGCCTGACGGCGGATGATCGCGGCCAGCCGGTCATCGTGATGCGCGAGGAGATGTTGAATAACCTGGGCGGTTCAATCGGTACAGTCCTGACAATTGAACTCAACCGACAGACCTATGATGTGCAAGTGGTGGGCGCGCAGCGCAACTCCACCTCCACCTTTGGCGATACTGCCATGCCACCCAACGTGCTGCCAGAGGGCGCTGCGGATGATTTTGGCTTTAAGCTGGCAGATGTCGAACCGGAAGCACTGGACAATGTGCTGCTGGAGCTTTCCGCAATCCCACTGGTGTTCTCGTTCGACATCACCTTCATTGATGGGCTGCTGCGACGCTTTATCGACCAGTTCAGCGCGCTGCCGATCCTGGTG
>JAIOHN010000933.1 GCA_019912985.1 Anaerolineae bacterium
ATCGCTTTGACTCTGTTGGCGAGATGATCGAGGCTATCTACGGCCACATCCACTACTACAACCATGATCGCATTCACACCGCTCTCAAGATGCCCCCAATCCTTCTCAGACACTTGTCTTCACAAATTGGGTACTTGACACATAGACCATATCATGAATATTTTGCTTATAGATCGGCTTGGTATTCTAAGCCTAATTGAGCCCAATTTTACCAACAATTAACTTCCCCGTCTATTGAGTAGATCACTGCACGACTTCATACTAAAAAGTAGGTTCTCGAAAGAAATCCACGAACGGGGTAGGGTCAATGAATGAGCCGACGAGTGGATTTTACCCTAACTGACGAACAACTCGAGGAGGTTGAGGAAGCCATCAACTCCTCACCGCATCCCGAAGTGCGACAGCGAGCGATTGCCATCCGCTTACTGCATAAGGGATACAAACCGGAACAGGTTGCCGACCTGGTTGCCATCACCGCCAACACGATTTGGATGTGGCATCGTCACTGGCGCGAAGGTGGCCTGAGCGGTCTACAAGACCAACCGCGCAGTGGACGTCCGCGTAAAGCGACAAGCGAGTATTGCCAAGTGTTAGAAGCCACCCTGAATAGCGAACCCGCTGAACAGGGTTACAGTTTTACCGTGTGGACAATGGATCGGTTGCGCGATCATTTGGAGAAGCAAACAGGCATTCGTTTGAGCCGAACACGGTTTGCCATGGTGATGGAACGAGAAGGCTATGTCTACCGGCGACCCAAACGCGATTTAGCGTCCAAACAGGATAAGACTGCCAAACAACAAGCTGCTGAGTTAATCGAGGAGTTAAAAAAGGGGCGGAACGTGGTGATTTCGAGCTTCTCTTTGTGGACGAAACAACCTTCAGCCTGAATTATCCCATCTGCAACTGCTGGATGAAACGCGGGCAGCAGAAAACGATCCCGGCATTCAGTGGTAAACGAGCCTATTTGCATGTGATTGGCGCTTATAACTGGCGCACTGATCAAGTAACGAGCCTTCATATAGAACGGAAAAATACTGAGGCTTTTGTTGCCTTTCTTGAGGAGTTGTTGGTCAAAACGTATTCAACACAACCGGTGATTTTGGTGATGGATAATGCCTCCTACTACTACAGTGCTGCTGTACGGGCGATGCTCAGCCTCTTTATCCATCGAGTACGGGTCTTTTGGTTGCCTCTATACTGTCCTGAAGTCAACATGATCGAACGATTTTGGCGATATCTGAAGCAAAGGGCATGGGCTAACAAGCTGTTCACGACCATCGCTGATCTGTGTCAAACGTCAAGCGCATCTTGCTTCAACAAAACGACCCGTCCTTCCAAGAACGGTTCTCGTTCCACAAGCAATTTCGATAACGTACTTGAGCCACTAGCCGAAACTTATCCAACAGACGCAGTCGGTTGGGATGGTTGAAAGTGTTCTGGTCAACCCACGCGCTCGGACGCAGCCATTTGGTTGTCACCTGCACCAGCGAGCCTTTGTGGACGTATTCCGTCACGACATCAGCCAGCTTGTTCCAGCAGTTCACGCGCACCCAGAGGGTTTGTTTCTGTCCATTACTGTTCTTGCGATTGACTGCCACTGAGAAAGATGCCACGCGCTGTTCACCGACTTCACGAACCTGTGACTCACTACCAACAAAACCTGTCACTGAGATATTGATCATCGTACCCATGTTAAAAACCTCCTGCGCGTCTTGCGCTCATCTGTTGAATCGACCCTATGCCGATTTGTTGACCTGCCAGAAGCGGGCGAAACAGGCAGAATTCACCCACAGGGCGCTACCCGTTTTTGTTGAGAGAAACGGCACAAGCCAGACAAAAAAGGGTGAAGCGTGCCGACAATAGTCGGTATGAAGGCTGCCGCGCCTGCTAGCATGGGAAACATAAATTGGTATCTATAAGGATGAATCAACCAGAGATGAGTGATGTTGCAGGTAAGACAAACAGGAGTACGCTATGTTCGTCAGCAGACAAGAATTGGTGTGAGGAATACCATCGTCGTGTCGGACACAGCCCCAATCTGGTATCTGGTGGTATCCTAAAAGTTATTGGACAGAATAAGCCCAAAGCGTGTTACATCGCAAAAACAGTAGCTGACGCGAAAGATATGCAAAGGACATTCAGGTGGATAGTCGATGCGCTTTTGTTCTGGGTTGAGAGGCACACAAATGACAAGTAGTGAATGCGAAAACAGCCATTTGGGAGAGCATGGGAGAAGCAGATACCAGAACAAAAGCGCTGGCATCAAAATCGAGATGTTGCAGTAATCATCACAGAAACCGCAAGATGGGCGATCTCACTGACGAGCTTGATGGGTGGGGAATTCAATCTCATGACAATCGAACAATTCGGGGCACTCACTATGGCGAATACCCTCGTGTAATGCGCCCACGATTCGTTTCAATCCTAGATTATATTTCTCATTCAGATATGTTACTAATAACACTAGCTTGACTAATATGAAGCTTGGCATCATTGAAACATTAGAAACAGATCAAACATTATTGGAGTAACAATGTTCTTCTTTAAAAAACCCAACATTCAAACACTAAAAGCTAAAAATAACGTCAAGGGTTTGATAAAGGCTCTGAATTACAAATCTGAAAGCATGGAACAAAAGGATATCCAGATACGAACCGATGCTTTAGTTGCACTAGGAGAAATTGGTGATACTCAAGCTACCATCCCTATTATTAATATAATCAATTCTATTTCTATTAGAAGCATGATTCAAGACAAATACAACAGAGAACTGCGTGAAGTTGCCATAATTGCATTGGGACAAATAGGCAATAGTCAAGCGGTAGAATATCTAATTAACATACTTGGCAAAACGTGTGAGAGCATACACACGTTTCATGATCCTAGCTGGAAACACATACACATAATTCGCAAACAATGCAGATGTATAGCTGAGATTTTAGGAGAAATTGGAGATAAGCATGCGACACATGCAATCGCCAAATTGCTTATACATGATGATAGGGATATTCGAAAAATCTCTGTAGAAACACTAGACAAATGTGGTTGGCAACCACAGCAAGATGAGGATGCAGTATATTATTGGATCGCAAAGAATGAACTTGATAAGTGTCTCGAAATTGGATCAGATGCAGTTGAGCCTGCTATTCTACTACTATCACATAAAGATGAGGAGCTTCAATTTCGAGCCGCTGTATTGCTAAGTCAAATTGGAAGTGATAGAGCAATAGAGTCTCTTGGTGATTTTCTCAAGAATACGTCTCCAGGCAATCGCAGAGTAATAAGTAGTTATCTACGTGCTGGTAATGGTAATAAGCTAGCAATTCCAATTCTTATTGACATGCTTAGAGATAATGATAGTGATACTTGCCAAAACTCCGCAGAAGCGCTAGACAAATGTGGTTGGCAACCACAGCAAGATGAGGATGCAGTATATTATTGGATCGCAAAGAATGAATTTGATAAGTGTGTTGAATTAGGTAGTCTAGCTGTTAATCCCATCCTTCATAGATATATTAAAGTTAGTTCGAGTTTTACTAGTATGTCTGAAAACTCCATAATAAAAGATGCAATAGAGGTAGCCATTATTAAGATAGGTAGCCCGGCAGTTGAACCTATCTTGCATATGCTAAGGTCTGAGAGCATCAGGAATCCCAGTACACTAGTGGTGGATATGATGCTAGTGGATATGATGCGTAAATTGGGAGATGAAAGAGCAGTTGCGCCACTCATTAAAATCGTCAAAGATTACCCTCCAAAACAATCTGACCGTGACAGTGTGATTATGGCCGCAATACGTGCTTTAGGTGAAATTGGGGACGAGCAAGCAGTTGCGCCACTTATTAAAATCGTCAAGGACTACCCTCCAAAACAAGAGGAGTATTGCGGTATTATCGGCGCGGCAGCGGATGCTCTAGGTAAAATTGGGGATGAACGAGGAGTTCTGCCGCTCATTGAAGCTTATAAAAGAAGGCCTCACCTTCGACAAACTGAACTCGAACGATATGCTCAGCTATATGGAGTGACTTGGGAAAAATTCTTAAACGCTCTTGTTCAAATTGGTGAACCAGCAGTCAATTCGCTTGTTTCATTACTGCAGGTATCAACCAAATATGATAGCATTGTGCTAGCACTTGGTGAAATCGGTGATACTCGTGCAATTGAACCCTTAATCGAAAAAATGAAAAGTGCATCTATTTTCTCGAAAGACAATGGTAGTATACCTGAAGTGCTAGGTAAATTTGGGGATACACGGGCAGTCGAACCTCTTATCCGTGAAATCAACTATGGTAACTATCATCGCACCATAAAGGTGATAAAAGCGCTCGGTGAAATTGGGGATGAGCGGGCAGTCGAACCTCTCATTCATGCACTGCTTCGGTCAGGCAGTGCGGATATTATGATTCAAGCAGCTGAATCCCTTGGTAAAATCGGAGATATTCGTGCTATTGAACCATTGACTGAAACCCTTTCAAAATATGATGGAACACTATCTCATCATAGAATCAAATATGCGGTTTCAAGAGCCTTGGGAAAGTTAAGTGAATGACACGAATAAACTGAATAATTAACTCGTAAATACGGCTCCAGATCTTCCCGACAGATGCGCTTGCTTTGAACCACCAAATCATCGGCATTCAGAAAAGTCAGGAAACTTGTAATGGGCTGGCGGTGCAGAAGTTGGGGAAAGAGCAAGCCTTCTTTTGGTAGATAAGTATACTTACCGTCACGCCCATCCAGATTGCGTTGCATCTGCTCAGGA
>JAIOHN010000934.1 GCA_019912985.1 Anaerolineae bacterium
TCCTCCATCACTTCATCAAACGATTCAGGATTCGTTGAAGGCTTACATCACTGAAAACAATCTTGAAGTGGGAGATCCGCTGCCATCAGAAAACGCACTCAGCAAACAGCTTGGTGTGAGCCGCAATCTGGTGCGCGAAGCCATCAGAGGATTGGAGACACTTGGGATTGTCGAAATTCGACGCGGAAGCGGACTTTATGTTGGTGAGTTTTCGTTCGAGATGCTGATCAACAACCTTCAATTTGGCATCTTGTTCGATCTGCGCGAGCTGACAGAGCTCTTTATGATCCGCAGAGCATTAGAAACCGGGATGATCAAAGACGCTATCCAGGTCAAAACAAGCTCTCAGGTGAGAGAGCTTAAAGCCATATTGGAGGCTATTCGAAAACGTGCAGAGGGTGGCGATCCCTTTCCTGAAGAAGACCGCCGCTTTCACCGCTGCCTTTTCGAACCGCTGGATAACCGTGCGCTCATTCAGATTTTAGACTCCTTCTGGCTCGCCCTGAACAAAGCGAATCAAGTCGTGGATATTCAAGACCGCGACCCGCTATGGACGTACAACCTTCATGTCCCGATTGTCGAATCGTTCGAAAGCGGCGATGTCGAAGCGACCCGCAATGCGCTTGACGAGCATCACATCGGACTGGAGATGCGGCTTACACGATTGACTAAAGATGATCAAGAAAATTCTTTGGACTAATTTTGGGGAAGTAAATGTCTATTGAAAAAGTCACTGTATCGCGCAATGATGAAATCTACGAGTTCGTTCCAGATGTCGCAATTTTGCCAAGCGGAAAGTTAGTTTGTATCTATCGCGAAAGTGATGGTCATTCCGTACAGCAGTGGTCGCGCCTCGTGACTCGCAGCAGCGTGGATGGCGGACGTACATGGTCAGAGTGTTGTGTCATTGTCGAGGCCTTTCCGGATGAGTCGGGCGTTGTCTTGAAATGGAATTGCCCACGGATCGTATGCCTCCACAATGGACGTCTGCTTGCACTTTGCGATGTCCTGCCAGTTCCCCCCAACGAAAACACCGATTTGACCAATGCGAAAATCTTCTTCTGGTGGAGCGATGACGGCGGCGATACATGGTCAGAACCCAACGAGACACCAATCTTCGGTATTGTTCCCGACAGGCTAATTGAGCTGTCCACAGGAGCGTGGTTAGTCGCAACCCATGTGCGGATGAACGGCGATCAGTTTGATCGAGCTGGCAAGCTGACTCAGATCGTCCACCACTCTGATGATGAGGGTCAATCGTGGCAAGGGCCGATCATTATCGGTCAGGATGTCGATTACAACCTATGTGAAGGCAGCATCCTCGCCTTGACTGACAAGATGTTAGTTTGCTACATGCGTGAAAACTCAGGGCTTGGGCTTCCCGCTTTCAAATCCGTTTCAAATGACGGCGGTCACCACTGGGAAGGGCCTTATCGTACACCGATGGATGGATGTCACCGCCCGGTCAGCGGCCTGCTGCCCGGCGGACGTGTGCTCGTCACTTATCGTTATCGACAGGGTGGCAGTCGAGGAGCCAATCTCACTAACCTGCCCTCCTCCTGGCGCGGCACTGAAGTCTCCTACTGGGCACGGAATACTTTCGCCTATCTTGAAACTGTAGAAAGCGCCCAATCTCGTGACCTCAGCGAGCAGGGAGGCATTATCCTGCCTATTGACCACGACCACAGCCCGCGCTCGGATAGCGGTTATACCGGCTGGGTCGTGTTACATGATGGCCGTGTGTTCTGTGTCAACTATATTGTCGATGATGCGCCAATGGCACAGATACGCGGGTACTGGTTTAGCGAAAGCGACTTTTGATTATCCCAAAGTCAAGAAATTTCCTGGTAAGGCGCAGGCCGGTTAGCGGCAGATTGGAGAGTAAAAGGACAACGAGATCGTTAACCATTTCACCCAAGCATCATATTTAGGATTATTTAGGATTAATGGAGGCTTTGAAATGTTTAAGTTTCGACCCTGGCTGATCATTTTGATCATCATCCTGTTCGTCTCGCCTTCGCTGGCGCAGGATGATGTGCCGGTCATCACGATTTACAATAACTCTGGCACACTTCAATTCGACAGTGGTGGTAGCAACCCTGATGTATTGGAAGAAGTCACCAATTATATCGTCGATGCAATCGGCGTCCGGCCAGAAGTCATTGTGCCACCGGGCGGTGATGCGACTGTTGAAAAGCTCAACTTGCTACTTGGTTCAAGTGACCCGCTGGATCTCTTCCAGGCAGGCCGTTGGACTGATTACAAACAGGCCATCATCCCGCTGAATGATCTCCTGGACCAGTACGGTGATAATCTGCGTGCTGTGATTCCTGAAGATCAGTGGGGCAAATGTACAGACACTGAAGGCAACATCATGTGCATCCCCCGCTCCACGCCGACCAGCCCTTACATTATGTGGGTACGTCAGGACTGGCTGGACGAACTCGGGCTAGAAGTGCCAACCACTGTGGAAGAATTCGAAGCAACGATTGACGCCTTCCAGGAATATAACCCTGATTCATTCATTGCCACTCGTCCCAATGATTATCACTGGGCAAGCGTTGGCGGTTGGACCGAATACGGTTATTCCAACTGGGCGGATGAAGACGGCCAGATGAAGCCCTGGATTTTGCAACCGGGTGTAATCGATTGGGTCACCAAGCTCAACGAATGGTGGAATAAAGGCTACTTCTATGCGGACACCTTTACCAGTTTCGAAGAGCCTGAACTTTTCCGCACCTGCAATATTGGCGCGTGGATGGGCTGGTATTCACGTATCACGCTTATCACACCGCAGGTCGAAAGTGCCTGTGAAGGCATCGCGTGGACACGCACCAGCATCACTGGTCCTGATGGTTATCTGGCGACGGTACGACCTGAGAATACCTCCGGCTATGTCGTAACCCGCAAATCGCAGCATCCAGATGCAGTGATTAAGTTCATGAACTGGGTATATGACGACGAAGGTGTCGAAAACCAACTCGTGGCCCGCTATGGCATCCCCGAGCGTGATTGGTCGTTTGCAGACGAAGCAAATAACGTCGTGGAAGTTAACACGGAAAGTGGCTTCGTGAGCGAATTCATGATGCCCAACCTGAACATCGAGGTTCGTTATCGTGTGCTCGACCCGGCTCGCGCCTGGCATCTGGAATATCTTGCCGGTGAGCTGCAGAAGCTAGATGATGCCAAGATGCCGGTGGATGCAAGCTATGCCTTTGATGAAACCCGTATTGCCGACGAAGTTCCTGGCCTGGGTGACATCAACCGCTTGATGGATGAACAGCTTATCCTGTTCATTACTGGCGCGCGCCCGCTTGACCAGTGGGACAGCTTCATCGAGGACTTGAGCCGCGCCGGCATGCAAGACTACATCAATGCCCTGACGGCACAATACAACGAATTTACGGGGATGTAGCCTGTAACGATATGCTGTTGAACAAGGCATCTCCCACTTCCGAATACGTGGGAGATGCCACCCATAGTCACAGTAAATTGATTTACAGTTCTTTCGGAGAGATAAAAATTTGAACCCGTATTTTATCGTTTCCCCGCAGTATAACGTGCCGTAACCCTATGACCGCACCGAATGTTCTCTTCATCGCGGTTGATGACCTGCGAACCGCCCTGGGCTGTTATGGCGATCCCAACGCGATTACGCCAAACATTGACCGGTTGGCGACTCGTGGCATGGTATTTGAAAACGCTTATTGCCAACAAGCCGTTTGCAACCCATCGCGTGCCTCGCTGATGACCGGGCTGAGACCCGATACGATTAAAGTCTGGGATTTGAAATCACACTTTCGACAGGAACTTTTACCCGAACGGGCTGACTTACCGCAGTTCAGCACCGGTACGCACTTTCGAGATGCGCGACCGGATGTGGTTACCCTGCCCCAGTTATTCAAACAACACGGTTATCAGGCACGGTCATCAGGCAAGATCTTTCATGGTTCGCCAGAAATGCAGGACCCTGAGTCATGGTCGGCTCCTGCTGTGTATAACGTCATCATGAAACGCGATGACGGTTATGTCCTGCCCGAAAATCACGGCCCTGAAACACTCGCATGGCCTGGGCCGAAAATGGCCGCCACCGAATGTGCCGATGTGCCGGACAACGCTTATGGTGATGGAAAAGTGACCGACGCTGCCCTGGAAATTCTGGCAGAGATGAAAGACGGGCCGTTCTTTCTGGCAGTTGGTTTACGCAAGCCGCATCTACCCTTTAGCGCTCCCAAGCGCTATTGGGACCTGTATGATCGCAATCAAATTAGTTCGCCCGACCACCCTACTCGCCCACATGGCATCCCAGACTACGCCTGGCACAATTCGAAAGAACTGCGCGGTTACAACGATATACCTGATCAGGGGCCACTATCAGATGAACGGGTACGTCAATTGCGCCATGGGTATTACGCCTGTGTGAGTTTTATGGATGCCCAGGTAGGAAAGCTGCTGGATGCGCTAGACACACACGGCTTAACAGAAAACACGGTGATTGTGCTGTGGGGCGATCACGGTTATCACCTGGGTGAGAAAGCGCTCTGGTGCAAAACCACAAACTACGAACTGGATACCCGTGCGCCACTCATTCTATCAGTACCGGGTCAGGAAAAAAGCGGTCAAAGAACCCAGGCGCTGGTCGAATTTGTGGATATTTATCCAACACTGGCAGATTGCTGTAACCTGCCTGTGCCGAATCACCTTGAGGGAATCAGCCTGTTGCCACTGCTGAACGACCCAGAACGGCCCTGGAAAAAGGCGGCTTTCAGCCAGTTTCCACGACCCTGGACTTATCGTGGGCAGCCGGAAGTCATGGGCTACACCGCCCGCACAGCGGATTATCGTTATACCGAGTGGCAAGATTTTGAGACGCACGCAGTATTGGCACGCGAGTTATATGACCATCAACAGGACACGGCAGAAGTACAAAATGTTGCCGAAGATCCATCATATCGCGCCGTGGTCGAGACACATCATGGCATTTTACAGGCTGGCTGGCGTGCAGCTCTACCAGACTTTGTTATAGAGAGTTAGTGAAGGGTGAGTGGGATGGAACAACAGATACAATCGATGACCGCACCCTATCCCGCCCCTGGGCGGCTGGGGCGGCTGGTCAGGCGGTTGTGGAAGTATCGGTTTTATTATCTTCTCGCAGCGCCTGGAATATTGTACTTCATCATTTTCCATTACTTGCCGATGGCGGGGATTGTCATCGCGTTCAAGGATGTTTCGCCCTTTGGAGGGATTCAAGGCATTATTGATGCCCCCTGGGTCGGACTCAAGCACTTTGACCGGTTCCTGAATTCCTTCTTCTTCTGGAATGTGGTGGAAAACACACTGGTCATCAGCGGCCTTAAAATCCTGTTTGGATTTCCCGCACCGATTATCTTTGCGCTGCTGCTCAATGAAGTGATGCGCACCTCATTCAAGCGTATCGTGCAGACGATCTCCTATCTCCCCCACTTCATCTCGTGGGTGGTGGTCACAGGGTTGATTGCCGCGTTAATTGGTACCACTGGCGGGCTGGTCACAGCGGCGCTGAATGACCTCACCGGCCAACAGTGGAGTTTTCTGACCAATCCGCAGTATTTCCGGTGGATATTAGTCTTTTCCCACGTGTGGAAGACGATTGGCTGGAGCAGCATCATTTATCTGGCAGCAATGTCCGGCATTGACACCCATTTGTATGAGGCGGCAGCGATTGACGGCGCAAATCGCTTGCAGCAGGCACGGCATGTGACTCTGCCCGGCATTAGCTTTGTCATCGTCATCCTCTTCATCTTTGAGGTCGGCCACATTCTCGATGCCGGTTTTGAGCAAATCCTACTCTTGTACTCGCCTGCGGTCTACAGTGTATCCGACATCATTGACACCTATGTCTACCGTGAAGGATTGTTGGGCCTGAAATATTCATTTGCGGCTGCGGTGGGGCTGTTCAAAGCAGTTCTGTCACTCGTTTTGATTTTAGGCGCGAATAAGCTGGCACATCGCCTGGGTCAACCGGGTATCTGGTAGAGGATAGATTTTATGTATCGACTTTCCCGTAACGAACGAATTGCACATATTTTTATCTATATTATCCTGATTGGGCTGACGCTGGCCTTTCTGCTTCCATTCATCATCGTGCTGTCCACTTCGTTTATCAGCGAAGCCGAATTCGCACAGCGCGGCGGTTACGTGCTTTTTCCACAGGGCATTGATCTCACATCTTATAAAATTCTATTTGGCCGCAGCCCGGTCATCCTGAATGCATACGGCGTGACACTGTTCCGCGTGGTAGTAGGCACCTTCCTGAACCTTGTATTTACTGTAACACTGGCTTATGTGCTGGCTCAAAGAAACCTGCCAGGGCGCATCCCGTTGACTATTTTCGTCTTTGTCACCATGGTGTTTAATGGCGGCCTCATCCCCCGCTTTTTGTTGGTTGACGCACTGGGTATGCGTAATACCGTGTGGTCAATGATTGTGCCAGTGTTGATCAATGCCTGGAATATGCTCATCATGCGCAACTTCTTTATGAGTATCCCAGAGGAATTAACCGAAGCTGCCATCGTTGACGGGGCATCACCCGCCACGATTTTGTTACGCGTTATTCTGCCTTTATCGCTGCCGGTCATTGCGACGATTGGCCTCTTTTACGCGGTGTACCACTGGAACGCCTGGTTTGACGCAGCGATTTACATCGACCATGCGGATAAACAGCCGCTGCAAATTATCCTGCGCGGCCTACTGCAATCGACCACCATGCAGGGTATGGAAGAGCTGGCATTTACAGAGAATCCGCCCCCGGCGGCATCCTTGCGGTCAGCATTGATTATCGTCAGTACGGTACCAGTGCTGTTCGTATATCCCTTTATTCAACGTTACTTTGTCAAAGGCATCATGATTGGCGGTGTGAAAGGTTGATGAACAACATACTTGACTTACGGGGAGTCATTCCACCGATGATTACCCCATTGACCACCACAGGTGCTGTAGATGAGGCAAGTGTTGAGCGGTTAGTTCACTACATGGTAGAGAATGGCGTTTCTGGTCTTTTCGTGATGGGTACGAGCGGTGAAGGCCCCTGGCTGGATACTACCCAGCGCACCACCCTGATAAGGGCTACCGTGCAGGCTGTGGCGGGGCGCGTACCTGTCCTGGCAGGTGCGCTGGAACCAAGTACGCCTCGTACTCTTGAAGTGATAAAGCAGATTCAGGATTTGGGGGCTGATGCCATTGTCATCGCCGCGCCCTATTACCTGGCGGCGGATGAGTCGGTACAGCGCGAACACATCGACACCATTGCCCGAACCGCAACCCTACCGCTTGTCCTCTACAACATTCCGCAGATGACTCACAATGTAATCAGTGTGGAAACTGTACGCCAAAGCATGAAGTACGACAACATTATCGGGATCAAAGACAGCACAGGAGACTGGGATCACTTTCTTGCCCTTCTGGATTTGCGCCAGGAACGTTCCGGTTTCCGGGTTTTTCAGGGAGCGGAGAAATTATCGGCACGATCAATACTCGCTGGAGCCGACGGACTCGTACCGGGCATGGGCAATCTTATCCCGGCCACCATGCGACAAATCACAGAACTGGCTCATGACGAAAACCAGATCATGGCTTTGCAGGATCGGGCAGACAGGCTGTGGGCATTGCATACGCACGGTTACTGGCTGCCATGCCTGAAGTATGCGGCCTCGCTCCTCGGTTTCGGCAGTGGACGCTGCGTTGGGCGCTCGGAGCCACTGCCAGTACCAGACCAGCAGGCTATCCTTCAGCTTGTGAAACAACATATTCCCCAGGCAATTATTTAATTATTTAATTAAGGAAAACGCCATGTACATGCACCCACGCTCTGTAGCTCATAAAACTTTTGAAATCTGGCGCAGCCCGAATCGTTTTACGAAAAACCCCGACCTGATTGTGCTACCTTCGGGCAGGCTTATGCTGATTTATGCCGATACTGATGCGCATTGGTCGCTAGAAAACCAGGTATTGACCCTGCTAGCCAGTGACGATGAGGGATGCAACTGGTTCAAATATCGTGAGGTCGATACTGCTGATCTCACAAAGGGCGATGAGCGACTGGTCACGCCTCGTTTGAGTTATCTAAAAGATGGCCGGCTGGTCGTGATTATCGACCATAATGATGACGGTCATTTCCACGAAGATCAGCCGCCCGGAAACTGGCTCTACTGGAGTGAAGACCAGGGTGATCACTGGACAGAACGCCAGACCAACACCATCCGCGGATTTGAGCCGGATCGCATTATTGATCTACCCGATGGGACGATCGGTGTCGCAACCCACCTGATGCGCGGTGAGGGACAGGAATTTGCAGAAGCGCTGTGGACGTCCAGTGATAGCGGCAAGACATGGACCGAGCGAAGCACGATTGCTTATAACGGCTATCATCGTTTCTGCGAAGGTGCGATCGTTGTGCTCGATGGGGGAAAACGCCTGGCCTGTGTGCTACGCGAGAATCACTCCGGCGGCATCCCCTGTTTTGTAACGTTCTCCGAGGACAATGGCTATACCTGGAGCGAGGCGAAAATGCTGCCATTTGCGCTGCACCGCCCCTATGCCAAACAGTTGGCCGATGGCCGGGTGCTTGTTACCGGACGCCATGTCAATGGCGGACTGGGGACTTATGCCTGGGTCGGTGACCTGGAGGCTGAGGCGGGAACTTACGCCATCGGCGGACCACGGCGCAAATACAGCGCGACCCTGACAGAAGATGCGCTGGTCATTGAAAACCACCCTGCACAGGAATGTCGCTATACATTGCTCCCGCCCGAGTCCAGTTTCAGCGAAGTTGACTTTGAGGCCGAAGTCAAAGTGACTGCGTCGGGCAATGCCCCTGTGGCGTTCATCTCGATTTCGCGGTTAGGTCAGTTTCTTGAAATCGCACCGGATGGTTTATATCTACGACGCGGACGTGGTTACCTCAAAGCTGAGGCCGACATGACCGAATATCATCGTATCCAGCTGATCCATCGACGTGGGTGGTTCCGGGTGCTGCTAGATGGCGAGATCGTGCTGAATCGCAACGTTTTCCGCGAGGAATCACCTGCGCAGGATTTTCATGGTGGCGTGCCGGAGCGCCGGACACAGTTTGGACAATATGGGGATAGCGGAAAAAGCTTCTGGCGCAGCGTATCCTATCGCCTGGGTAATCCAACTCTCGACGATTTCGAGTGGTCATGGACCGCCAGCAGCGGCCAGTGGCCCAATCAGTATCAGCTTGATCGCATGATCCAGATTCACGGCAACCATGCCGAGCAAAAACCCTGGCCCGATCACGGCTATTCCTCGTGGATTCAGCGTGAAGATGGCCGGGTGTTTTTGGTAGATTACACGAATTGTGGTGATATACCGGATACCAGCCATCTCGTTGGGGTCTATCTTGAGCCGGAAGATTTAGCCTGATGCCTCCAAATATCTTATGGATTTGTACCGACCAGCAGCGATACGACACGATTCATGCACTCAACAATCCCTATATTCACACGCCCAATATCGACCGGCTGGTCAGCGAAGGGGTGGCCTTTACCCATGCGTTTTGCCAGAGTCCCATCTGCACGCCCAGTCGTGCGAGCTTTCTCACCGGGATGTATCCAAGCAGCGTGCATGGCTGCATGAACGGCAATGATCAATGGGCAGAAGCCGCGCCCCTGGTGACCAAACTGCTGGCGGACGCTGGCTATACCTGCGGGCTTGCAGGCAAGCTGCATCTGGCTGGCGCACAGGGCCGCGTTGAACCCCGACCGCAGGACGATGGGTACAGCGTCTTTCACTGGAGTCACGGCACCCATGACCAATGGCCGCCAGGACAACACGCTTACGCAGACTGGCTGCGAGATCAGGGGCATATTTTGGGGGATATGCTGGAAAACCCGGCAAGCATCCCACCAGAACTCCATCAAACATCATGGTGTACGGATCGGGCAATCGAATTTATCGAATCCGCAACCGAACCCTGGCTGATGAGCGTCAACGTTTTTGACCCACATCCACCATTTGATCCACCACAACCGTATCTGGACCGTTACGCAGTCCAGGATATGCCGGGGCCGCTGTTCCAGGAAAGCGATTTGCAAGCCCAGGACCGACTGGCAGCTGTTGACTTTCAGAACGTCGCGCGCCGCCCAGAAGATTTTGATGCCAAACACATCCAGGCAGCTTACTATGCGATGATCGAGTTGATTGATGATAATGTAGGCCGAATGCTGGAAGCCCTGGAGCGCAGCGGCCAGTATGAAAATACCATCGTCATCTTTATGAGCGATCACGGCGAGACATTAGGCGATCATGGTCTCGTTGCCAAAGGCTGCCGCTTCTATGAGGGGCTTGTACGGGTACCGTTAATTATATCCTGGCCGGGGCATTTTCAGACCAACATGGTCAGCGATGCGCTTGTCGAATTGACCGACCTCGCACCAACCCTGCTCGATATTACTGGTCAGCCAATCCCAGAGCGAATGCAAGGTCGGTCACTGCTGCCGATCCTGACCGGCAAAGCCGATCCTCACAATCATCGCGATTTTGTACGATGTGAATACTATCGCGCGCTCAGTACCGTTGCGCAGTCCAGGTTTGTCGGTTCGTATGCGACCATGCTCCGCGACCGGCGTTATAAGCTGGTGGTCTATCATGGACAGGATGTAGGCGAATTATTCGATCTTGAATCCGACCCCGGCGAATTCGACAACCTCTGGGACAACCCTGCATATACCGGAATCAAGCTGGACTTGATGAAGCGCAGTTTCGACTCGCTTGCGCTGGCTGTTGATGTCGGCCCGAAGCAGGTGGCACGGTTTTAACTTTATACATCAGGCATTTTATGACAGATCCTTTTTTCTCAATTACCAATCTCTTTGAAGCAAATACCAACGGTTACATCAATTACCGCATTCCCGGCATCTGTGTCACACCGAATGGAGTCGCCCTCGCCCATACCGAAGCGCGTAAGGGTCGTGGCGGTGATTGGGACATGATTGACATCCTCATGCGCCGCAGCTTCGATCAGGGTAGCACCTGGGAGGCACCACGCAAGATTATCGACCATGCCGATTTTGGGGATGGCCCGATTCACAATTGCAACACCATCGTGGATTCCGTTACAGGTGAAGTCCATGTTTTGTTTTGCTTTGGTTATGCGCGTGCGTTTCACATGAAGTCCGACGATGATGGCAAGACGTTTTCCAAACCCGTTGACATCACATCGACATTTGAACAATTTCGTCCAGAGTACGATTGGGGTGTCCTGGCGATTGGCCTGCCAAACGGCATCCAGCTCACCAGCGGTAGATTGATTATCCCGGTCTGGTTGTCGATCTCGAAAACAAAAGCGCACCGCCCGAACCGCTGTGCCGTCATCTACAGCGATGATCATGGGCAATCCTGGCAGCGAGGCGCGATGGTGCCGGATGTCGTCCCCAATCTGAATGAAACCAGTATCGTCGAACTCAGTGATGGTCGGGTCCTACTCAACATGCGAAATGGAGTCGGTGTCAAGCGGCGTGTCATCACAACCTGTCCGACTGGCATTGACAACTGGGAAACGCCGTGGCTTGATCCCGCCCTTCTGGAGCCAACCTGTCAGGGCACGGTTTTTCGTTTGAGCACAGCCAGCGAAGGTCACAACCGAATCCTGTTCTGCAACCCTGATAATGCGGATGGCAAGGATAAAAAAGGTCCGGATATATTCCTGACGCGCAAGAATCTGACGGTCAAGCTCAGCGATGATGACTGTCGGACATGGCCGGTATCTAAAGTCATTGAACCGGGTTTCTCCGGCTACAGCGGATTGGCTGTTTGCCCGGACAAGACTATTCTCTGTGCGTTCGAGCGTGGCGGGCCTGATGGAGTGGACTCGGACGACTATCTCGCAGTAGCACGCTTCAATCTCGCCTGGTTGACCGATGGAAGCGACCCGGTTTGACGTGAGAGGACTGCTTTGACTCCGCCCAATATCCTTCTGATCCTTTGCGACGAACTACGGGCTGATGCGCTGGGTTTCATGGGCAACCCCATCATTCAAACGCCCAACATTGACCGGCTGGCCCAGGCAGGGACTGCGTTCACACAGTGCATCATCACCCAACCCACCTGCACACCCAGTCGTGCTTCCATCCTGACAGGCTGCTATCCCTCGGTGCTGCACTCGCGTATGGTCGGGTGTGTTACGCCGGATGATCCCCGCTTTCTGCCGCATATCCTGGCAGATGCAGGTTTTCGCACGGCTTCCATTGGCAAGCTGCATCTGGTTCCCCAACGTAACGAGCCAGAGGCGATTCAGAAAGCACTGGATACTGCTGGCAATTACTACGGCTTCCAGGAGGTTGATCTGGTGAATGGACACGGTGATCAATGCTTTGGCCCGAGTTATACGGCGTGGCTGGATCAAAATGTGCCGGACTGGAAAAGTCTTGTTCAACAGCGAAAGGCTTATCCCAGAGGGGTAAACACCTATACCTGGGAACTCCCACCAGAAGCACATTCCAGTAACTATATCGGAGATCGTGCGGTTGAATTCTTGCGGGATACTGGGGAACAGCCATTTTTCCTGCATGTCTCCTTTCCTGATCCGCACTATCCGTTTACCGTGCCAGAACCCTACGCCAGTCGCTACGATCCCCAGGCGATGCCTACGCCACTCCCACCGGTCACTGAATCTCAGAATTTACCCAGCCTGCACGAGCAGGTCTACTACCGCCGTAATGCCAATACGCTTCGTGCAGATGGTCGTCCCTCTGATCACGTCATTGGCACACCGCCCCATGACTACTCCCAATACTCAACCCCAGATTGGCAGCAGGTCAAAGCCATCTATTACGGTATGATCTCGCTGATCGACGACCAGATTGGCCGCATTCTGGATACGCTCGACGATCAGGGATTGACGGACAGTACGGTGATTATTTTCGCGTCTGATCACGGCGATTATCTCGGCGATCACGGGTTCTATGGCAAGGGTCTGGCCTACGATAGTGTCTTACGCGTGCCGTGCATCTGGCGCGGCCCTGGTATCACATCTGGCCGACTCGTTGAT
>JAIOHN010000935.1 GCA_019912985.1 Anaerolineae bacterium
GTAAAGGGTCGCCACTCAGGCGAGAACCGCTTTGCGCGTGGGCCAACCCATTGGTCCACCGGCCGCGGGTCCGCCAGGAAAGCTCGGAACGCCAGGCAATCTTCTACTGTCAGTGATGACAACGGCTTGCGGGCAATCATCACCGCCCACAGGAGCATCCGCTCCGCTTCTTTCCGGTGGTCCCTGAAGGTATGAGACCGGCCTTCGAATCGGCTCAACCACGCATGAATCGCGGCAAGATCGTCGGCGGCAGCAATCTGGCACGTCCCGGTTGCGCGATTCGCGCCTCTCGACCCATCCATGTTCTCCGGGACCATGATGCGCTCCAGCGGGGCTACCGCGCCCCCGGCCGGGGTGGCTTTAAGCAATCGCATAGATCTTACCCAAGCCAGCCGCCCCACCGATCAAGACAGGCCGAATCCAGATGATCCTCAGGTCGACGAGACCGGGGCCACACCTCTGGCGCCGCAAATGCCCGCGCCGCCAATGCGGCTGGACATGCCTGCCGTCGCCAGCGCCGGCCGGGGCTTCCTGGAAAGACTGGGGGCCAACGACGATCCGATCATAGACGCGGCACAGTTTTCGCTCGAACTTGGCCTTTTTTGCCGGCCCCGCCCGATCTCGAGCCGCAGCCAGTTCCGACCATTCAGCAACTCGCTCCGTCCTCGCATCCACGCTGTTGAGATATAGCAACACCTTCGCCGCGTGAGCAACGACATCCCGGAGGGAATTTTTGTCGTTCTCAGTTTGCACAACAAGCCCGTGTGCTCGCGCATTTCTTTCGTGATGCTCGAACGCCTTTGTCAAGGCTTCCCCAAGATCGTCATTTTCATCATCGATAGCAAATCTGAAAGATATCGTTGCGTCGTCCAGCAGCCCTGTTTTCCCTACCGGTGATCCGATTGCCGTCAGATGGACCTCCCTTCCCCCTCCGTCGGATGCCACTTCCTGCACGAAACACCCCTCGGCAACATGCTCGCCGCTGACGGGGTTATGCACACGGCACAATGACTGGCGTTTCTGGCCAAACTCGATATAGATGAAAGGGAACGGCAGACGAAAGAAGGAACACGGCATGTCGGCACCGATGTCCGTTTGCTCGAGCCGCTCATTGAGCGCATCGGTCACCTGGAACACCCGCGGGGGGAGTAGGCGGCAGCGCACTCCTAAAAATAGATTGTCGAGCGTGCCGAAATTGTACCCGGCCCTTACTTGGGTTGACTCCCACGCAAGCCACTTGAACCGCTCACTCTTATTGGAAACTTCTTCGATGATGCGCGGGATGATCTGGCCTGGGTCCATGAGAGCAGCCTTGATCATCGGCCATGCATCAAGAAATAGCTCGGCCATGACGCGATCGGAGTTGAGCTCATGGTAGCCGGCAACTTCCAATCGTTTTGCGTGGGGGAGGGATAGATTGCTCATCGACCTACCTTAATACTGCGTTGCTGGAGGGCACAATCCCAGCCGCTTCCGCAGCCTGGCGCACCTTCTCCATGTCGCCGCCGTAGCCCCACGGATCGCCGTTGCAAACCCAGGCAGGCCATGGGCCGAGGCCCATCTCCCGCGGCTCTCCGGTACGAATGAAGTCGCGCAGTTTTAACACCAGCGCGCGCAACGTTCCGCCTTCGCTGAAACCACGCCAGCGACCCCATTCGTATGCCGTATAAATCTTGGCTTCGCGGTACGCATCCACGAACCAGATGCGCCCGCGAGCATCCACCTCGAACCGGGAAACTCTTTCTTTATAGGCGAAGAACTTCCGCCCGCACCCAGCAACGGACGCCAAGAACTTATTTGCTTGCTGTGCCCGCTCTGTTTTTGTTGTCATACACCCTCAACCCGGCGCGCAAGCGTTATGCTCCTCCACTCTGTCGTTGGCGGGTGTCGCCATTGCTGTATCAATTCGAGCGCGCCCATCCTTACCCCCGTCATGCAAAACGCCGAGCCGTTCCCATTCCGCCGCGCTAACGTTGCGCATCAACCATTCGAGCCGCTCGGCGTCATGCAGCGCAGCTTTTAGCGTTGGATGAAGTTCGAGACAATCGGTCTCCGGGTCAATTACCTTGTTCCTCGGGTCTAGCAGCGTTACGGCACCGAAGATCACGCGCCCTTGGAAGCCGGGCGCCGCGTTGATACACGCATCCAGTCGTTTCCAAAACTGCGCTAGGTGCGCCGCGTCTTCACTATCAAATCGAAGCGGCCCGTCCTCGCCGTTATCGGTATCGCTTGGATAGTAACCACCGCTCACCGTGTCCAGCAGTCCCAGCAACTGCATGGCCGCATCCAAATCCTTCGCGTCTGCTCGTGCTACTTTCATGTTTATTCTCCGCGAATACCTACCTCTGGCGTATCAGCACTAGCGCTTCCTCTATTGGCCGCCACCTTAACAGCGCCGACTTTTGCGTACTCCCGGATGTCGATCAAAACGAACAGAACGTAAGTCACTATTGCGCCTACCGTTCCGCCCCACGCTCCGATTGCACAGATTCCGAGATACAAGGCTAACGCTAGACCAATCCACCATTCGATAGACTTCTTCATTTTGCATTCCCCCTTCTATCGCCGGGGCACAACCGTCGCATGAGGGAATGTCCCGCGATGGAATCGCGCTACATCCATTTGCCGGTCACACACTCTTTTTTTCTACACCAAGCCGACGCCAACCAACGCTGTTTTTGTTCCAGTCGATCAACACCTGGTCGAAGGTTTCATCACGCATTTCGCTCTTGTACGATCCGGGCCAGTAGTGCTCAACGAACGCGGCCTTCTCCTGCGAAGTATCTCCGATATTCTCGACTAGCCAGCTGGCCAACTCAGGCCAGGCGTTGGTTACGCTCATGCCAGGGTTGCCAGCCAATTCTGAGCACACAAAAACACGGCGACCGTCGGAAAGATCGAAGATGGTCAGCCCTATCTCAGTAGGCTCCAACGGATAAGCTTTACGCAAACTGACGTTGCAGTTCTCCGTAGACCGGGTTGCGATTACATGCGCGCCGGCGAGCAGCTCAACAGGAAGGGTTATGCGCTCCGGGACCATTTTTCTCCTTTCATCATCGCGTAGGTTCTTGGCGCCGAATCACCAACCTTCATCTCGGCTTCCAAACACCGGGCGAGATCTCTCCATATCGGCACAAGTCTCGCCCACTCATCGGAAACGTCGGCCATCATCGGCACTTTTGCCTCGGCATCGGTAGCCGACAAAAAAAGCATGCACCTGCGCAAATCATCGGGGTCATGGGGGTGATCAACCCCAGCGTCTGCGGGCACACCAAATATCCGCCTGCACATTGCGTTTGATGACGCCCCGCGCTCACCCCTGCGAAGCCACATCGCCACCTTATCGAGACCGAGCGCATGGGCGGCCAGGTAGTCGTTGTGACGCTTGACTGAAACGGGCAGATCCAGCTTGCGCAGATCGGCAAGATCATCTGGCTCGCCGATGACAAATGTGGCCCCAATCAGATCAGCGATATCCACTGCCATCTGCGCTTTTTTGCTGAAGCCATGGGCCAGCATTGCAAATTCCCTGGCCGGCACGGGCCCGTAAACGACACGGCAGCCGCAAATTGTTTTTACGGTGAATCCAGACGCCGCATTCACAGCAAGGGTCGCCTTGGCCGTGGAACTCATGATGTGCGCTTCTTGGGGGCGGCGGTATCGAAAGCCAGGATTTCCTCTCGCGTTACATGCGTTGAACGCACGGTCCCGGGCACCATGATCGAGAGTTTCCCCTTGTTGGGGCCGGCTTGCGCGCGGCGGAATTCCGCCCCCTTGACCTCCATTACCCGAAAATCTTCCGGCCGAGAACCAAGCCAACCCGCCTGGAATAAGCGGAAGTTTTCCGGGACGGCACCGAATTGTTTGAGCGCTGCCTTGCCAAACGGTAAGGCCGCGAAAATATCAACTTCCATATCCATGTTCGCCATAGCACCTAGCCCTTTCTGCTTTCGCCCACATTGGTCTTGCCCAGCACCGTCATCGCGCTGGACACCATCGATGCGACGTCGGTGAGGTTGGACGGCACAATCAGCGTATTGCCGGCCTTGGCGAGATTACCGAATGCGCCAACATAAAGCTCGGCCACTTTCAGGTTTGCAGCCTGCATGCCGCCGTCAGCCCCCAAACTCTTCGCAACCGCGAGGACCGCCTCGGCTGTCGCGGCCGCAACCGTGGTGATGGCCTTCGCCTCGCCTTCCGACCGGTTGATTGCCGCCTGTTTCTCGCCTTCCGACTTGTTAATCGCAGCCTGCTTTTCGCCCTCAGAGATATTGATCTCTTCCTGCTTCTGGCCTTCCGATTTGGCGATCAGGGCGCGTTTCTCGCGCTCGGCAGTGATCTGCGCTTGCATGGCCCGCAAGATGTTGTCCGGCGGCGTCAGGCTCTTGATCTCGTAGCGCAACACCTTGATACCCCAGGTGCGGCCGGCTTCGTCGAGGGTGGATACGACCGTGCGGTTGATGTCCTCGCGGCTTTCAAAGGTCCGGTCAAGTTCCATCCTGCCGATGGATGAGCGCAGCGTCGTCTGCGCCAGCTGCGAGATGGCCGCGATGTAATCCGACGTGCCGTAAGACGCAAGCTTGGCGTCGATGACCTGGTAGTAGATCACGCCATCCACCGCGAGCTGGGTATTGTCTTTCGTGATGCACACCTGCTCCGGCACATCGAGCGGCACCTCCTTCAGGGAATGCTTGTAGGCGATACGATCGATAAACGGAATGATCACGTTGAGGCCCGGCTGCAGCGAATCATGGAATTTCCCCAGGCGCTCAACGACCCACCCCTGCTGCTGCGGGACGATGCGGATGCTCTCGGTCACGAACACAACGACCACCGCCGCCACGAACAGCGGAATGGCGAACCCGCCTAGGACCGGCGTAAAGGACAGGGCGGCGGAAATGAAACCAACAAGTACGAGCTTGACCAAAAGATTCATATTGAAGTCCTTACATACGTTTAATTGATGAGACGAGCAATTGGCCACCTGCAGCCCGGCCGGTAATGTAGAGCGTGCTGCCTGGCTGGGTATCGCAATCCACCAGCGCATCCCATTGCGCGCCGCGGTACCTCACTTTCACTATGCCCGCAGCCTGGTCTACCCACGATTCAACGGTCACCATCTGGCCGATGTCAAAATCGTTGCTGCCATCATTGGCAGGCCCTTTTTGGCGATACCACCTCACAGCACCCCATCCGGCAATGGCAGTGATGCTGGCGACCAGTATTTGCACGGCAAAACCGCCGCCAAAGTAAGCGGCGACGGCCGCGGCAAAAGCGCCGATCCCGAGGACGAGAAGATAGAAAGTACCAGTTAATAGTTCGATGCCGGTCAGCAAGAGGCCGACCATGCTCCAAAGTGATTCATTACTGAAATCCATCAGCTTTATCCTTTTGATTATTTTTAGGGGGCATTGCCAGCACGCTGGCCAAATGACGCTTCGATGACGCTAGTTCGCGTTCAGCTTTCTTGATATCCTTTTTTGCTCGCTCAACCATGAACGCATGCGCTTCCTCCCATGTCTCAAAGAAGGGCCATGTCGTCTTCTGGCGCTCGGCCCAGGCATCGACTTTCTTGTACGAGATTTTGGCGATGCCCTGCGGGAAATACGCCATTGGGGAAGATTGTTTAGGCATGCGTGTCGTTTTCCTTGTATTGACTCTGCAGCACAGCCTGAAGCCCCTCCGAAAACTCTCGCGCTCCACCGTTCGCCGGATGCCGCACCGCCGCGACCACCTGCGCCCCCATGGCGCTGACCAGTGCTTCGGCTTTCCTGCCGACAGCCACGACCTTTGCCGCCGGAAAGGCTTCGATCAACAACCGCAGGGCCGGGGCGCCGAGCGCAAGCTCTTCGTCTGTCGGCGTACGGTTGGTCCAAATGCTGCCCGGCTTGTGCGGATGCATCTGTAGGGCATTCCACAGAATGCAGCGCTCCGCGACTCCCAACCGGTAGAGCGTCTTCCAGACGATCGTGGCTGATGGTTCTGAGAATGGAAGCCCTCGAAGTGATAACCGACCGGCAGGAGGCTGGATGCGCGGGATCGCGCCGTCCAGCAGGAGGCGCTCGCTCGTAAAGGTAATACCAGAGTACCGGCAGCCCTGGTAACCGGGCGCTTCCCCGACCAGAATGAGCTCTGGCTCGCAATCGAGGTGGTTTGCCAGTCGCACCAATCGCTCGTGCGGGCCATTGCCTGGGGCATCCTGAGGGCAGCGATCGCACCAGGGGTTGAATAGACCTGGCGCGCCGGGCGGGAGGGCGGCCACGAGGCTCTCAGTGAGCCGTAGAGCGGTATCACGCGGCACGGGACGCCCCGCGATCAGCGCCGAGCACGAACAGCCCCGGTTCGTCCAGCGCCAGCTTTACCATCTTCCCGCCCAGCCGCGAAATCGCTTCATAGTAGGCGGCATCGAGGTGGTTCATCGAAAAATGGTGGGCGAACTCATGCAGCAGCAGATCGTTGATCTCAGCCATATCTCCGCGCTCGAACCAGGTGTGGCCCAGCCTGCCGAGGTTGAATGCCAGCCTTCCCGTGCCATAGGTGGCCGCGAAAGGCCATGTCACGTCGCTGGCAATCGTCACGCTAACCGGGCAGCCCAGCAGCCGCTCACCGATCCGCATGGCGTAGTTGGCCACAGCGTGGATCGCCGGCGTCCACTTCGCCTCCGGGACCACCTTCAGCGGATCGGCATTGGGATCGTCGCTGTATGGCTTAGGGCTGGGTGTCACCTGGCCGGCTGGGATGATCGCGCCCGCGCGGCGGGCGGCGTCCCACTCCTGTTTTGACAGCTGCGCGCCATACACCAGTTGGTAACCCTCGGCCACCGCCCGATGATTCGCCTCCGGGTCGGATGGGTCGAATGCGACTCGTTTTTCTCCGAAACGAAGGTCCATGACGCGCTCGACAGCGGCGCCGGAAAGTTCGTCGCCGTGCCGCTGGATGGCATCGCGCACCCATGTCGCATTGGCGTCCTCGGCGGACAGGCAGGACTGCATGTGTTCCAGCACTAGGGCCCGCACCTTGGCGAGGTAGGCCGGCGGGCAGTTGTCCCGATCGAAACTGACTGGCACCTTCTGCTGGATATCGACGTGCCAGCGATCTCCGGTTTCGACCACCGGGATGCCCATCTCATAAATCATGGCTGTTTCGCCCGGCTTTGGGTCGAACACGCGCACCACGGTCTTGCGCTGGGTGCGGCGCAGCACGCCGTCGGCATCGGCGATTTCCGTTGGTAGCGTTGCCTCGAATTCTGCGAGAGACACGCGGGCGGGGATCACTTGGCTATTGAATTTCGTCTCAATGCCGTCGGGAGGGATGAGTCTGCGCACCGCCTCGGCGCATTCGCGCATTTCCTCGTCCGTCATTTTCAGGATGCCTTCGAAGCGCGATCCACGCTCGCGCTTCACTCGACGATTGACGCGGCCCGCCTCGGTGAACATTACCGCCCCCTTCGTTGAAGCAATTTCCGCTTCATCGCACAGCGCTAGGGTCATCTTTTCGCCAAGATTGAACCTGCCACGCTTGCCCGCATCGCCCTTTTTACTGCTGTCGGCAAAGAGTGTGAAGGCATGGGCCAGATTGGCGAAACCATCCGGGTTGTCATCCTCAACCACAAGGCGCACGCGGCGCGTACCGGGGATCCGGTCGAGACCCACATCGACGGTTGATGTGTTCTCATCCCATGCGTTTTGGATCAGCTCGAAAAGCGCGAAAGATTTCCCTTTGCGTTCGAGGAGCTTGGCTAGGCCTTGCTTGTCGACTTCAAACCATTGCATGGTTATTCCTTACTTAGCATGAACACATCGGACGGGAGTCCCATCGTCTCGCGCAAGTCTTTATTGCTTTTCGCTTCCACAATCTGGCGATATGATGCGATCAGCAAACTCGACCGTGTATTCGCACACTTCAATTGGTACGCGGTTGATGTGCGTCACATTCGCGAATAAAATATCGTCAGCTTCGTACTTTGAACCCCCTAAGCGGGCGGTATCTCTGGTTGGCTTGCCGCACAACCATCGACTTGACCCCCTCTCGCCGTACCCAGTAAAAATATGCTCTTCCACGCAGCCCATGCAGCGCGTATGTGTAATCGTGTCGCCTTCGCGGAGAAACCGACGAATTTTGGCTTCACGAGCGGGATCGTTCAATTTATTACCGTGTGCCGCCAACGCGGCCAGAAATTCGCGCACTCGATGCATCACGTATTTGTCACGGACACGCTCGACGACGCAACAATTTCCATTGTGGCGCTCCTCCCATCTACGGCAACGGCGCTTATATCGTTCAAGAGCGTCACTGAATGCGTAGGCGTTCCACTCCACACTCCGCTCTTTTTCCCAACGCCAATACCATTGCGCCGCAAGTTCGGCCTCTTGGAGCACCATCAGCTCGCTATTCTCCCTCTCGGCTATCGAGGCAATGACCTCGCCAAGCCGAGAACCCTCCACCTTTGTGTTGGCGTTAGCCGCCTGCCGATACGCCACGATAGATGGGGCTAATAACACGGCAATGTTCTGCGCAACAGGCCCCCTCGGCGTCTCACTGAAGTACCTCTCCCACTCAGCAAGAAATGCATCAGAAGCCGCAGCGAGCGCGGCGGCATTCATTCCGGCATCCAATACCAAGCGTCCACTGGTATCAGTTTTTTGATTCCGTTCCGTCATCGGATTAACCCTTGTTCGGCCACGGTGTAGGTAGTGCGCCGCGGTCACGCCATACGCCATACAGCATCCGCACTATAGTGGTGTCGTAGCCCATTGTTGCCTCGTCGAAACACCCGGCATCCCAGCAGTGGCCGCGCATATACGCCTCAAAGCGCGCCCGCTCTTCCGGTGTATTTGGCAATCCGCCCTCCGGGCACTCCATGTTCGGCACCCTCTGCGGACCCTTACCAGCCTCATAACACTCACTCAATGTCGGATGCCGTGGCCCAACTGGGGGTTTGAGTTGATCCGTTGCTTTAGGCGATTCAACCACGCTCAATCATTTCCAAGCAGGGGGCTGTTTGGCGTCATGAGCAACGCATAGTTTGAGCTATCCCCCATATCCACAATCCGACGCACCTTGAGATCCCGATACACCAGCAGCTCATCCACAGGAATATTGTCACCCTGAGTGCCCGCGCAATAAGATTCAACCTCAATCTTGCTGTACCTGCCGGCCTCGTTGACGTCATTGGTATAACCAGACGCATTAGGACGCCACCACATGGCTACGCCGTTCGTGTGGCGCTTGCTGAAAATCAGGTAGCTCATTCGATACCCCTATTTAGGTCGGCCGTGTGCCCACACGCGACAGCCTCCTCCTCAACCGTCCCCAAGTGAATGGAGTAGGAGAGGTACTTCCGCACCTTCACTTTTTTGGCTTCCACTCGCTCTCTATCTGGCGTGTAGCCGAAGCCGAACTTCTCGTTCAACTCCTCAACCACCGCCCATAGATCATCGAGCTCCTGGTGGCACCGCTCGAAGTTGTTGAGCGGCTGGCCGGGCATTACCTCATGCGCCCCGAATTGCTGCGCCTTGAGCGCGATCTGCGCGACTTCAGATCCTTCTTCGGCCAGTTTCGTTAGGTAGTATTGAAGATGGTTCATTTGTTCCCGCGGGCCCTTGCCACTCCGATGCGGAAGCCGACCCAAAGCAGAGCGCATAATGTCCAAGTTTCGACCCCGAGGAAAAACGTATCGCGGTCGCCAACCGGATAAACGTCGAATGCCAGAAAGGGCAGGACGAGTAAATCTGCTGCCACCGACACCAAATAGGCCGGGATGATAATTTCCCACATCACGAGCGCAGAAACCGCAGTGAGAATCACCAAACTGGCAACACGATCCGTTATAGCCGACTCGCTGCCAGATGCCGCGCCCGCCGCTATAGCCGATAACAGGGCGAGCCCCAGCATGAACAGAAAGAAACCGCCGGTTTTAGCTCCCAACCCGCGACCGTCATGCTGGAACGTCAACAGAAGAGCCGCATGCCGAACCATACCGGCAAACAATGAACTGGGGTTTGTAGGCATGAGCCTGCGACGCGGCTAAATCAGGACTGCTGTGCCGCTGACGCAAACCATCAGCATTCCGTTCTGGCGGCCCAGTACCTCGTAGTCGATATCCACGCCGATGATTGCGTTTGCATTGTACGCAGCAGCCTCCTTGATCATTTCCCCGAAGGCCATTGCCCTGGCATCCCGCAACGTTTCTTCGTAGCCTGTCGTTCTCCCGCCTACGACGTCACGGATGCTTGCGAACCAGTCCTTCACGAAATTGGCACCGACGATTGCTTCTCCAGTCACCAGGCCGACGTACTTTTTGATGGGGCGGCCCTCAACTGTGTTTGTCGTAGTGATTAGCACATAACCCTTTCGCGGATAGGTTCGGAAGGATGGTGACGAACGGGATACAAGCTACGCCTGCCAATTCGTTGAGCTGTGGTTAGAAGGCAGAAAAATCTCCACATCCTTGATTACCGTTACGTCTGCCTGACACGCCACCTGGCTCCAGTGGAGCCCAGACCCCAGCGGGGCCTTCCTTACCGACACAGTGTAATTATCGCTTCTATTGCACGTATTGTCAAGCCTTTTCAAGATTAGATTAGTAATCATGAAATCTATGACGATGCAGATCATGATCGTTATGTAATATGTAAGTATCTTTATTGTCTTTTTTGTGCTACTATTGCATCATTCGCTACTTTTCCGCATCCATGACCGACCAAGAAATTGTCCAGGCCTTCGTCTATCGCAAGCCTGGTGATGGCCAAATCAGAATCACGATGACCAAGCACGGCGAAAATTCGGAAGCGCGCCACCTCGTTCTAAAAAATGATGTCTCGATGGATGACGCGCTCAAGATCGTCGGCAGCATCAAGATGCTCGCCGAGAACGACACCCTGGACAACGCAATGCGCGATTACTTCGAGTCAACGAGGAATTAAATGGACAAACCTTCGCTACTTCAATCCATTCTGGGCGTCTTTGCCTCCAAGACGGAGCAACACGACACCGACACCATCGCTGCCGCCTGTGGCGTCAGCAAACAAGCAATACAGAAAAGCCTTGACCTCCTTGTCAAGGAAGGGCAAATCGAAGTCGCCTGTGAAATCAGCAGGCGGAATGGATCGAAGATGGAAAAGATCGCTGCATACCGATTGAAGTCACCGCGATCCATCCCCTTTCGGGTAATCAAGCCCACCAGGCAAACCGTCATTCCGGTCCGCGCCGGCGGCAAGATCGCGCCGCCGCCACGCCAGGGGGCAGAAATGCTGACGGTGCCTCCACCGCTCAACCGTGGGTAGCAAGCGCACCAGCTAGCCAGTCCTTATGAGCGCACACACTCCTCCTCCCTCCACCCGCGCACTCGTGCGGGAAGCATTCCCTGCCATCCTTGCAACAGGGCGAAACCCCTCCATTCATGAGGTGAAGGTCTATGTCCGGGCCCACTATCCGGACATGGGGGACTGGAACCCATCCGATGGGACGGTATCCAGCGAACTCACGGCAATCAGAAAAGCTTTGGGGGAACAACTCAAGTCAGACCGGAAATTGCCTGGGCTACCGGAAACGGTATCGGCGGCGCTGGCCGGCGCCGGCGCCCAGATCATGCAAATTGCTCGGGCAGAGGCTGATGCGGCGCTGGAAGCCGGCAGAACCGAAGCGGCTAAGCTGGTTGAGGCGGCCGAGAACGCCGCCGCGGAAGCCCAAAAGTCAGCCGTACAAGCGGAGGAAGCGCTGGCAGCGGAAAAGCATCGATTCGAGACTGTTGAGGCTAGGCTGACCGCTGAGCGCGACTCGGCGCAAGCTATGGCGACGGACAAATCCGCCCAGATCTCCACGCTGCAATCACAAGTCGATCGGCTCTCCATAGGGATGGAAGATCGTGCGACGGAAATTGCGTCTCTACGCGCCTCTCTGGAAAACCAGTCAGCGCAATTTACGGAACAGCTTGCGCTGGCCGAGGCCCGCTACAGGGATCTTGAGCGCGCAAAACTCATGGAGCTCGACCAGGCGCGGCTACAAAGAGACAAGTCGGCCAAGGAAGCGGAAGACTGGAAAAAGACCTTCGAGACGGCAAGAGCGGATGCGCAAGCCGCGCGCAAGGAAGCGGCCAAGGCCCAGGAGATGCTCGGTAAATCCCTTGATTCAATCAGTAAACTGCGCGCAGAAATAGCTAAGCGAGGAGTTCGCCGGCCGGCAAAGCGTTCGGCCGCGAAAGGAGCCCGTGGTGGCCGCTGAAAAATTCCGCACGGTCGATACCGTATTCTCGAAAACGATTTTCGTCGCCGACGGCTTCGCTATTTTCAAGACGAATGACGGCTTCAGCGCCAAAGGCAACATCATTGACGCCCCGGAAACCCTGATCGACACTCCGATCCTGCTCCTTGGCGAGTGGGATACTTACAAAGGGCAACGTACGTTCGCCTTCCGCAGCTACCAAATTCAGGAAAACCAGATCTATTTCTTCCTGACGCGGATGGTTGGGAATATTCCTGCCAGCACTGCTCGCGAGATTGTCGCCGCGGTAGGCGACCGCCTGCCGGAAATCATGGAGACCAGTCCTGATTCGCTGGCCAAATTCAAGGGCATCGGCCCCAAGAAACTCATCCGCATCAAGGCGAAATGGGAATCCTTTAAGCACGTTCGACGCCTTGGGGAAATACTGCTTCCTTATGGCATCACGAACAACCTGATTCTGCGAATTCATGAGCATTTCGGCGATAAGGCCGTCGATGTCACGATGCAGGACACCTACCGGCTGACGGAAGTACGTGGGGTTGGTTTCAAGACAGCCGACGAGGTTGCCATCAAACTCGGGGTTCCACACAATGATCCGCGCCGACTGGCCGCTTGCGCGCTGTATTGCCTTACGGAAAAAATGGCTGGGGAAGGCAATACAGCTATCACTGTCGAGGATTTGGAGAAAAGCATTTCCGAGGAGATCGCCTCAGATGGTTTGGGCGGCGATATCGCCTCGAGCCATGCGGACATTACGCGCATCATCGGCGCTCTCATCGAGGCAGACAAGATCGCTGTTGTCATTGGGAAATATCCGGACAAAGATGCCTACTTGACGTTGCCATGGCTTTTACGCATGGAAATGCGCATCATGGAACTATGCAAGTTGCGCCGAAACGGCCAGGCGACGAAAGACATCGAGACGTGGATCATCGCTTATGAAAAGCGCTTCGGGCGCCCCCTAGGCGATCAACAGCGCCAGGCCGTCCGTATTGCCAATACGCTGCCTGCGATCGTCGCAGTCTCCGGGTACGCTGGTACAGGCAAGACAACGACATCGAGAGCCATACTCGAGCTCTACACCGAGATCTACCCTCGCGACTCGGTCTTCTGCTGCGCACTATCGGGTGTGGCCGCAAACCGCGTGCAGAACCAGTCCGGCTTCCCGGGCGCCACGATCCACTCGCTGCTCGGCTACAAAGGCGGCTCGGACTGGACCTTCAATGCCAGCAATAAATTGGCCTGCAAGGTTGTGCTCCTTGATGAAGCCTCGATGGACGACTCCGAGCTAATGTTCCGGCTGCTGAGCGCCATCGATTTTGAGGGGGGATCTCATCTGATCATCTTGGGCGACCCCGCTCAGTTGCCACCTGTTGGCGCAGGCGCTCCTTTTGCCGACATGCTGGCGTTCAACCTGGTGCCCCACGTTGTCCTCGATAAAATCTACCGACAATCCGAGGATAAGGTGATCACCACTTTCGCGGCAAGCGTACGCCACGGAGAAGTGCCACCGGGCTACCGAAACCACTATGCCGACTTCAAATTCATTGAAAAAAGCATCCCCGATTACTGGCAGCTACGGAAAACGCTGCCGGAATCCGAGATGAAGGATCTGCGCGAGAAGAATAATAACGAAATCCGCGAGTCGATCCTGGCGATAGCTCAACGGCGGAAATCCCACATGGATGGGTATTACGAGGCCCAGTCGACGCTAGCCTACCTGCTTGACTTCCAAGTCCTCTCCCCCATCAAGGATGGAGCGGCCGGGGTTCGCTCACTCAACCAAGGGTTGCAAGAAGTTCTCAACCCGGCAACCGGTGGCCCTGAAATGAAAGTCGGGGAACGGCGGTTTCGCACGCGGGACAAGATTGTCCATCTCATCAACAAAAACCTCATGGTTGTGCCAGTAGAGCACTATGAGAACTACCTGTTTGAGGGTGACGACGTTCTGGTAGAACGCCGTGTCTACAACGGGCAATTCGGCGCTCTGACCCTGGTGGATGGCGAGGGTGATGACATGGAACTCCATGTCCTCTTCCCTAGCGAGGGGTATGTGGCTATCTATCCGAGAACGGACGTCTCCAATTACGTCATCGACCTGGCGTACTGTCTGTCAGTGCACAAATCACAAGGCAGTGAGTTTGCCCATGTCGTCATGCCGGTCACGCTATCGCACTACAACATGCTCGATCCGAAGCTGCTATATACAGCGATGACGCGCGCCAAAAACGCGCTGGTGATGGTTGGCCAGCCCTACGCCTTCGAATTGGGCTGCAAAAAAATGTCGCGATCTGAACGGAAAACCTGCATAAAACTGCTGGCAGCGTGATCTGGCGGCGCCGGCGGGGGGGGAGTTTCACATAGGAAGGGCTGTCCGCTCGCGCACCATTTCTCGGTCCATCGTTCTGGCAGCGGCCTCTCTTGCAGGACCGATAGAGTGATCGCGATCGCGGCTGGCGGCCAGCGAGGCGGCGCGGTCGAATCTCACCAACCCTTCCAAATACTTGGAGGCAGCTTGGTCTGTCCGCTGGCCGGGGGCGATACCGTCTCGCTCGCGCGCCATCTTAGCGGCAAAATCGAAGTAGGCTAAGTCCGCGCGAATTTTTTCTTTTTCAGGCTGCGGGAACCTGGCCTCGAGGCCTCTTTCCTGCGGAGTGCGAATTCTCTCGAAAAGCGATGAACGCCTGATCACAGCCTCGACAGAGGAAGTGTCGGCAGAGAAGAACTTCGAGGCCGCTTCGCGCCTGGACTCTTCTGCGGCCATAGCCTTGGGGAATGACTCAGGGCTTTTCATGATCACCCTGGCCGCCACCTCGCTATAGACGTTGCCGGCAGCTATTTCTGCCACCCTGGCAGCTTTTATGTTGGTCACCGCCTCGGCGGACTGCCTTATTGCATCTGGCGTCAATTGGCCGCAAAGTTTCAGCTTGACGTTATCGATGATGTCCAAGCGCTCTGGCCGCGCAGGCGAACCATCGCGGTTTATGGTCGGGATCGCCGTTTCGTAGAACTCCCTCTTGATGGCCAGCTCGATCTGGCCGGCGGCCACCCGCCTTTCGCGATCCGTTTGGGCGGCGATATACTTATCGACGAGGGGTTCGAGACACTTCTCGATGTCTCCCACGCTCGCTGATTTTCCTGTCTTCCCGGATTGAGCCTGCTGCAGCCCATTGTCAGCGTAGAAGCGAGCAGACCTATCAAGAGGGTATTGACCAATGAAACCATGGCGCACCTCGGCGCCATTGATCGACTTGCCATTCCTGGCAAACTCAACAGCGGTCGATGGCAACAGGGTTGCGTAGGCTTTGTTGCCTTTTAGGGTGCTATGGTTTTGGTCTGGGCGGATTGAGCCGCGGTAGATCTTCGCGTTCTCGAGCAAGGGTCGGCCATTGCGTCTATTCTCGGCCATCAATCCGATCGGGTCGTAGGCGAAGTTTTCAACACGGGAACCTTGCATGGCAGCCCCAAAAAAAGTTATAATATCGTGCAATAGGATATTACCAAAATTTCATGATGAATGCACCTACTGAACCAACCGTGCCCGTAGGGGAAGTCCTTGCCGGCCTGCTTTCTGAGCGAGGCCTTCAGGCAAATGCCTACTATGCCGGCCTCTATGCGGTCGAGCACCCCGGGGGGGGGCTTCGTGGGATCGCATTCCTGTTGGCCGGTCCAGGAAACGGCAATAGCGAAATCACCGAGGCACCCAGCTTTTACCTCTACCTATGGCCGGCAGAGAAGTTCGAGGATACCGACCTTGCCGAGCGCGCCGCAGTCAATCTTCAAGCCCTCTACCGCCGCGAGCGTGGCGATAACGGTGTGCCTGTGCCGATGGAAGCCTTCCGCGGCACAAAATCCAAGGAGACCGTCGGTGCTTACCATTCTGCCTATTTCCATGGCGACGTTCCCGCTTATGAAAGGATTCTCTTTCACATGGGGAGCGGCGACGTCATCTGCCGCAGCTAATGTCCAGCCTGCAACAAACCGCTTACAACGCAATTCTTGGCGCCCTGGCGGGAGATGCCTTGGGCGTTCCATTCGAGTTCAAGCCGGGACATGACATCCCGCCGGCCGAAACAATCGAAATGGTCATGCCGCATGACTACCCAAAAACCTATAGTGGGGTTCCTTATGGGGTATGGTCGGATGACGGAAGTCTTACGCTCTGCCTTCTCGAATCCCTGCTCAAACACAAGGGGGAGTTCGTCAGAACCGACTTCGAAAATCTTGTTTCATCCTGGTACTACGAAGGGCGGCATCAGTATGGCGGGCGACCATTTGATTGCGGCGGGGCCATTCGCCATGCCATCGTAAGCGAGTACGGGGCCAAACAGCCTCTCTCGAACAGTGCCGGCAATGGTTCGCTGATGCGCACTCTTCCCGTCGCCCTGGTTGGAGCGATTTACAACCAGAGCCAGGAATGTATTGCACAAAACGCATTCGAACAATCCCTGACGACACACGCGAACTTGCTGCCGGCTGCTTGTTGCGTAATCCACACCCTGCTTGCTCACCAACTGATTCAAACCCCCGCCATAAGCCTTCAGGACAGCCTGGGTGATGCATTTGCAGCCGCAGCAACCATTGGCAGAAGGATAGGCGGAGAAGCCCTGCTTGGCGCCATCAATGCCGTTTGCGCCTACAAGGCATCAGAGATCCCAAACGGCAGCGGGCACGCCGCCAACTCATTTTGGTCCGCGGTCTCCTCATTGACTCACGGGAACAGCTACAGGGAAGTTGTTCGCTATGCGATTTCGTTGGGCAATGACACCGATACTACTGCCTGTATTGCGGGTGGGCTGGCGGGAATTATTTGGGGGATAGGGGATGAAAAAGGCATCCCTTTGCAGTGGGCCAATGAGTTAAAGATGCCCGCCAGGTCGATTGGCATTCTTGATGCCTTGATGTCCTCGGACAACTGATCAAAAAGGAACCAATTCTTGGTCGATACTGCTCAACTCGATCTTTTTTCAGAAGTGCTGCATGCCTACAGCGCCGAGCGCGGCGGCACACTCGATAACGCTACCCTCTACGCCGATGTCGCCGAGCGCGCTGGCCTCCCCGAAGAATTGTTGTCCGAGCGCGTTCCGGTAGGTAAGGCTGGGCAGCCGCACAACCTGATCGCCCGGCGCGTACGCTGGCACCAGCAAACCCTGAAGCATGCCGGCATCCTGCAGCGCGTGGAAGAACAACGCGGGGTCTGGAAGCTCACGGAACCGGCCGGCAAGGATCTGAACCGGATCGGCCCAAATGTGGGCGTTGTAGGTTTTTCGACAGACCTCGGGGTGGCGATCCTGGGCGCCAGCGAGACGGTTTTCGAGCGGATCGATACCCCTATCACTCTTTGCCTGACCTCGCCGCCCTACGCTTTAGCCAAGGCTCGTTCCTACGGCAACCCGAACGAGGCGGAGTACGTCGATTGGATCTGCCGCACACTCGAGCCGATCGTTCGCAACCTGGTGCGCGGCGGCTCGATTTGCCTCAACGTGTCGAACGACATCTTTATGCCGGGCAGCCCGGCACGTTCGCTTTACCGGGAGCGCCTGATCCTTGCATTGCACGACCGGTTGGGCCTGCATAAGGTGGACGAGCTGATCTGGCACAACCCCTCGAAGCCGCCCGGGCCGGTGCAGTACGCCAGCATCCAGCGCGTCCAACTCAACGTCGCGTGGGAGCCGATCTACTGGCTGTCAAATTGCCCGCAGGCATTACGCTCAAACAATCGGCGGGTGTTGCAGGAACATACTGAACGCCACCTGCGCCTGATCCGGCAAGGCGGCGAGCAACGTGATGCCGAATACTCGGACGGCGCTTACCGAATTCATCCTGGACGCTTCGGGAATGCCACTGTCGGGCGGATACCCCGCAATGTGCTGACCTTCGGTCATAGTTGCGCCGACCAACGAGCCTACAAGGCTGCCGCCCGCGCCGCAGGGCTGCCTGCCCACGGCGCGCCAATGCCTCTTTCGCTGGCATCCTTCCTGGTGGAGTTCCTGTCCAGCGAGGACGATCTGGTGGTTGACCCTTTCGGCGGCTCTTTCACCACAGCGAAGGCGGCCGAACGGCTGGGACGACGCTGGCTCTCTACTGAGATCATGCTTGAGTATGTCGTTGGCGCCGCAACAAGGTTTTCCGATGCCGGCGGATTCATGCAAAACCTTAGGATGGCAGCATGAAGGAACTCGACCTCGCGCTCCTCAGAAACACCGAGCACAGCGCCGATGTGCCGTCCCGGCATATCAGGGTCATGGCCGCGGAACTGGAGCGCCTGCAGGCCGAATGCGCCAGGCTAGAGGCGGAAAATATCGCTCTGCGCTCAGAACGCGCCCTGCGACTGGCCGATGCCGAGCGCATCTGCGCCTGGATCAACGACCCTGGACGAAAATCTGCCGTGCTTTCCTTTACAGAGGGGCCGGAACGGCAGATTGCTTATCGCTTCGAACTACTGCTGGGTAGGTCACGGGCCGGCTCATAGAACCTCCGCCGCCGGATAAGGCTGGGCTTCTGATGTTCTAAAAGCCCATCCGCTTTAGCGGATTGGGATCCTTACAAGCCCACCAACCCTATCGCATCGCGGCCACAACTGAATCCAGTTGAGCCAAGATACGATCAAGCTTCTCCGGGGAAGCATTCCCCATCAATTCATCCTCGTATTCAACTCGGAGTCTTGCAACACGATCGGAATAGGATTCGGCAAGCGAGGCTTCCGGCATGGCCTGCCTTTGTGGCACGCCATGCTCCGCCCTCTCCTCTTTCTGGGCGCTGATATCGACCATTTTCCTGATGGAAAAATCTCGAGCCTCGAACGATCTCGTCACGTTTTCGATCTTCTTGGGGAATGACAGCTTGATCTCGCAAATTGGGTAACCGCCGGTTACGCGCAAGTAACCGCGCAGATCCGGCATCGCCTGAATCTGGGAAGCCATGACAACTCGGCGAGTCTGAACAGTAGTGCTTATTGACACGGATTTGCCAGAATCGGCCGTTGATGAACCGGCCAGACGCTGCCTCACCTGCTCTTCCCCAAGATAGCGGCTCACGTACTCGGCGGTGTCTCCGTCTGCGCAACGCAGCACAAGCCATGAGGATAGGCACGAAAGAATGGATTGGGCGCCATTCTCCCCGTAGCGATCCTTCAGCTGCGAAATGCTCTGCAATCCGACCAGCAAGCAACCGCCGACCTTCCGTGCTTTTGTCGCGATCGCCTCAATCGACTGCACCTTCCCGATGGACGAGAACTCGTCGATGATGAGCCATACCCGCCTGTTCCTATCCGGCTCCATTGAAAGGATAGTCCGTGACGCGACATCGAGAACGAACGAGATCAGGTTTCTAAGAGAATCGAGCTGGTCGTCTCTATAGGTTAGGTACAAGAAACCGCCTCGGGACTCGCGCACAAATCTTGCCACCGAGAAATCACTCGGCTCGTCGGCAAGATAGTTGAACGTCGAAAGATAATTAGAAGCAATCGTCCGGATGGACCCGAAGGTTTTGTCTGACTCGAGCTGGGCCGCCGCCGGCGTCCCTTTCAGCATGATCGCCAACTCGCTCATCGGCATGCTCTGAATCGCCGTCAGCATGGATTTTAGCGTCAGGTCGCCTCGCGTCAGGAGTGCGCGCATGACGGAAGCAACAAGCGTCTGCGCGTACCCATTCCACTCTTTTGATTCGCCAGTTCCATCTGGGACAATGGACTTTGCCAGCGCATCGGCATCCCAAACGCCAGAAAGTTCGCTCATGGGGCTCCAGGCGATGCACCGCTGGTCAAAGGGGTTGAGCAGGAAATCCTTTTTGGCGTCCCAATACCTGGCAGCGAACTCACCGCCGGAATCCACGATGATCGCCGTATCTCCGCGAGCGCGCAGCGCATCCAGGACGCCCTTGATCGCGACAGACTTGCCGGAACCCGTCGATCCGGCGACCAGCAAATGGTAAGGCTCCGCATCGGCCGGCAGGCTGACCCCGCCAAAAACGATGGGCACAGGCGGCGCACCCTTCCGTGTCATAGATGCAACTACGCGGTCCTCGGCGACACGCGCACCACGCTCGACAACCTCCTCCTCCTGTCCGGCTAGCAGCTCTGCCAACACCCAGGTAATGGCAAACCCCATGGCAATACAAAGCACGGCTACGCCAATTTGGTTCGCCATATACAGAACCGCGGCGATTGCCGCAGCGATGCCCGCAGCGGCAAACCAAAGCACGTATTCGGCAAGGCCCTTCAGAAGCGGGAACCAAGTGGCCCATCGTGAAGAAAGTTTTCGCCAAATCACGAGGAACACACGGAGCGCCGCGCCGGCGGCGGCCGGAAGGATAAATTGCGTAAGCGCCTCATAGAGAGAGGCGTATAGATCGAACGACACGCTTACCTTATCCGCGCCATTGGCTTGCTTTTTCCAGCGCAGCCTCGTTTTCTTCCTTGACCCTCATCCGGTAAGGAATGTTGTATAGGAAGGCGCAACCAAGGAAAACAGCCACCACGGCAAGCCCGCTGTTGAATCCCCAGCCGACAAGCATCTGGTACAAGGGGTACGCGGCGACGGCCGAAACAACGAACCACAACCACCCCACGACAACACTGCTTTTTACAGGATCACGCCTGGCCATACGGCTGCCCCTCGTTCTTGATCTTTTCGAATTCCTCAAACACCGTTTCTTGCACCATGATACTGTCATCCTTCAGCGACACATCATCCCTTTCCTTCTTTTGTTGTTGAGCACGAAAATGGATGTAGAGCCTTGTTGGTATGGCGAACAAGGAGCTCGTACGCCTCTCGATGTGCTGTTGAGCCTTGGCTAGCGCCGCAGCAGTTTCCTTGGGCACGGTAGAAATGGACACCAGCGCGACGGCATTCATGTCACGGAGCACTACGTCGCAGGAACATGCGTGCCCAAGCCGTGAATAGTAATCAACAACGTATTCAGCCAGTTTTGTAGCCGGCGACAAAGCCGGGGTCTCATTCGCCTCGGATTCGGCGTGGTCTATCTTCTTGAGAAGCAAAAGCCTTCTAAGAAATTCTTTCCTGCTCATCGCTCTTTACCGGTAGGTAACGGTATCCGGCTCCTACGGCACCGGAACGGTAGATCAACTTCTCGGTCACCAGGCTGTCGAGCACGGAAGCTAGGTCGCGATTCGATGGCTGCAGCCCAACCGCATAGGCAACCTGCTTTCGCAGCAGCCCGCTGCCAGAATTTTGGATTGCTTCCAGAATTCTGGATTTCAACGCAGCCTTGGATTCAGCTTTGGGTTTGTACATGGTAGTTGGGCCTCACCGAATCGCCCCACAGAGATAGCCCGGTTCGGTGGCGGCATCGAGCCAGCTACGAATGTTCGTCATTTCTCCTGTTGGTCGTTCGTCCTCGTCGTAATCTGGGCGCTGTCTGTCTAGTTCCTCGTCAGTCAGTTCTCGCGGGTAGCCTTCCTGCGGCTCCTCACCGCAATCGAGGATGTAGAGCATCGCTGCCGCAACGTCATCATTGGCCGCGTAGATGGTCGGCTCATCGTCCATTTCGTAGGCCTTCATTTCTTTCCTTTCCCTGGGCCGCGAGGTCCAATACTTTGGTCAAGAGCTACGCTTTGCCGTCCCCTTTACCGCTGCCGTTACGCGGCAACAGCCGGCGAGATGTCCTGATCCTGCAAAATCATCTGCGTAAGCTTGTTTGCCCATACGGAGGGGGAAAATCGCTCCATAGCCCTCGTTTGAATGGCAGCACGATCAATCGGCGAAGACAAGTACGCCTCGATTCTCTGCAGCGACATCATCGCCATATCCACCTCAATCCCGTCGCCGTCTTTCTGAGATACAAGCTCGCAGGTAGCGCCGGCATCTCGGAAAATAACCGGGCACCCACACAACAGCGCTTCCGCAGTTACCCTACCGAACGCTTCAGGGGTCTCCTGAAACTGCAGAAGCGCAATGGCTCCAGCCATCAGCCCAAAAAGAACAGTCCTGCTTACCTGCCCGAGAAATTCAATATCGGGATTGATTTTCAGGCATTCCTTGATGTAATCCGATTTCGAATTGCCCCCACACACCAACAGACGCTTACCTAGCTTCTGGGCGACTCTCGCAGCATGAAGCAACCCCTTTTCAGGAATAAGGTGGCCGGCAAAAAGCAGGTAGTCGCCTATCTCTCCGTCGTGCTCCGGGAAAATTCGAAGATCGAAGGGTTGAAATGCAACTACTCCCTTCCCTACACCGAACGAAGCCATTTGGTATCGCGACGACCAAAGGAATCTTCCTGGCATACTGCTGACGGCAGCCTTGATGACCTGATCGGTTGGCCGGCCCTGGTGGCACAAATTCGGGATTGAAAAAACCTTTGCGGACGTGCTCATCATCCACTTATGAGGCAATACGTCATGCCCAAGATTGATGACAACATCAAAGTCACAGGAAATCCGCTCAACCACCTCAATCATTCGCGGCAACGCAGTCCCGTCTGGCGCATTGGGTTCCAGTAGTGCATCCGGCTGGAAAGTCCCGCTTGATATCGATGCATTGGCAAATGCAGAGCACGATGAGCTTGGAGGAAGTAGCGCATATTGCGTTGCCCCTCGCTCATTGAAGGCTTTCCACGCACACGAAAGAAAATCCGTCGTGGAAAGAGGACCGTCATCGATATACGGCTGGTTGGCCGGCGCAATCCATAACACTCTCAAAGCGTAGCCCTCACAGGAGAAACAGCGGTACGAGGCAACCTCGCTTCTTCTTTCAAGTATTCCTCCACCCACGCAGCAAGACTGTTCCATGAGTCTCCTTTGGGTGGAGGGATTTCCTTTCCAACTTTCATTGCTGCCTCATAAAGCGATTTCGCCACCCCTTGTCGAACCATGGCCTCAAATATTGTTTCGCCAGCCAAGGGGGTCAGGTTGTACTTACCGATCGCATCGAAACCGATAGCGTCTTCCATCAGGCCCATTGCAATCTTGAGGCGTAACGAAATTGACTCGGCCATTATTTCCGTCTCGAAAAAAGGATTTCCGAAACGGATACAACGCAGTCCTGGTAAGCAGACGGTTTGGATAGAGAAACTTCGACAGATTCGACACGGCCATCCATGTTGAGCAGTTCAACGCATGCCGCACGGACGAAGGTTTCTTGCAGGTCGTAGTGGCTTGCTGAGGCCACCTTCAACAGCCTCGAACGCACTTGCCTTGTATCCACGACGGATGAAAGTCTGTCTTCTTCCGAAGATGGCCTGAATGCAACCTTCGCGTCAATCACGACCATCTGTGGTCCCAGACGCTCTTCGGGAAGGATCCCTATGCGCATCGGAATGTTCATGTCCCGGATCTCTATTTGCATCTTAAATTGCCCCCTGGATAAATCGCTCGCCACAATCAACCGGAAGCATTGCCCCGCAAAGCGCCGGCGACTCCGCCATGAACAACACGGCCCGTGCGATTTCCTCGGGAGAAGGGCATCGCCCCATTGGGTTGGATTTGCAAGCCAAAAAGAATTCGTCGCCTTGCAGCGGCCCGGATGGCAATGTAAGCCCGGGAGAAATCGCATTGATGCGGAGTGTTGGGGCAAACAACTTGGCCTGAGCCATTGTCGCTGCGTACAACGCATGTTTTGACATGCTGTAGCCGATATACTGGCCGGAGGGATGCTTCATGATTCGCTGGTCAATCAAATTGACCACGGCCCCACTGGATTGCGAGCGTTCGGCCTTTCGGAAGAATGCTGCCGATATTTCTGCGGGTGCAAGCGCATTCAATTCGAAATGCTTTAATGCGCCAGGCACATCTAATCCGCCCTCTCCGTCCGCTTCAAATATTGCAGCCGAATTCACGACCAGGGAAAGCTTCCCCTCCGAAGCACTCCACACATGATCGACCAGTGCTTCGCAAGCTCCCTGCCGCGTCAAATCGGCGCAAATGGCAATCGCACGCCCACCCGCGGCATTGATATCCCGCACCAGCGACTGGGCCTCTTCGCCCGCGCTGCGATAGTGAACAGCTACGGCATAGCCCCTGACAGCCAGTTCGGAAACGATGGCACGGCCAATTCTTTGGGCCCCGCCTGTCACAAGTGCGTACATTGATCTAATCGTATAGTTACGCGCATCAGTATACTATCGATGCTTTTCTCTGACAAATATATTGACGTGCAACAGATTAAATAATATAATTGCGTATCAATGATGAGTGAATGTAACCAACGTGTCTAAACCAGCCCAGCCCCACAAGTGCGGCAACTGCCACTACCTTGTGCCGGACCACAGCCATCCGGAAACGGACGGAAACGACACTGAGCACCGGCGCGGTTGGGCGTGCACGATTCATTTCGCGACCGCGCGTCGTATCTACTCCGGCTGGTCTGAGGAGGGTTATTGCGCCGGCTGGGAAAAGCGCACCAGGAAATGCATTCCGTTTCCGACACGGCGATGAACAGGATTTATCTCACTCGGCACGCACTGGAACGCGCTGCAGAACGCGCTCCAGGTTTGGACGCATCAACTCTTCATTTGGCTCTGAAAAAGCATGGCGTGGAAATTGATGCGAGATGCCCGTCGACCGAACGTTTTATACTTACCTGGTCCATCCCGGATCAAAAGCCGATTCTTGCTGTCGTCTCGAGGCAAACCAATGGCGTTCTGACCATACTCGATGCGTGGTCTGCCCGTGGCGGTAATGCGTTCTACAGCAACGTAGATGGGCAACAAATAATTGCAGGAGTCATTAAGCGCGGAGATGTTCGCAACGCCTGCATGAAAGCCGGGGTGCTTCCTCCGGAGAAATTTATCTCAAGTCCGGCACCGAAGACTGAATCATCGGTCCTCCTGCGCCGCGAATTCAAACTTCAAGTCGTCACCCATCAAGGAAAAGTGTTAATCAAACCCGTCCTGAAGGCTACCGATTCAGGGGAAGCGCAGCTTGCGCTAGCAATCGGGAAGTCCATCGATATGCTTCGAGAAATGAACGCGAAAACCGCTGTGCTCAGACTTGTATGCAGAGCTGGTAAAAGCGGCTCATCAAGCGAAATCGATGAATGGGTGCTTATGGGGGATTCCAACCATGTCCAATGATGTAATCGAAAAACTCGACGCTATTGAGAAAAAAATCAGCCAGCAATTGGCTGAGCTCATAGCTGCTGCAAGACGCAAAGAAGCGCCGGAAATATGGGGCACCGCAGATATCGCAGCATGGCTCGATATCTCAGAGGTGACCGTGAAAATGCGCGTGATCAACCGTCCCGGGTTTCCTAAGCCCATTGACGCCACCGGGGCTCAGGAGGGCAAAAAACGCTACTTCGCCAAGGAAGTTATCAATTGGGCGGAGAAGAACCGAATCGATTGAGCGGAGATCCAAACCATGAAGCACACACCATATTCCATACAAGCTTCAATATTCCTGCTCGCGCTTTCATTGGGCGGCAGCTCATGGGCGATTGAACCGCGCATTTCAGGAAGCAGCGTTCTCGACGGGAAGTATGACGATGCATACGCAACCCTATCCGAATCCTTCCGCTACATGAGCGGCTGCCAGGAGCCAATTCAGTCCATCAAGGTGGCCACGACCTCCAGGCAGGCAGCTAAAGACCCCACGGGGGTTGTTGTTGCGCAGGAACAATGGGATGTAACGGCATGCGGCAAGGCTACACGGGTGGCCCTGAGGCTCTTCCACTTGAATGGCCGCGATCACTACGAGTTTTCAGCTACCAGATAGATCCACCCTTCGCGCCTATGGATACGGATTGCAGCGCAAAGCTCCTTGATGAGCTGGTCACGCCAACATTTGTGCTCTCACCTGAAGGGAAGGTGGTCATCTGGAATCGAGCGCTGGAACGACTGACGGGCGTTCTGTCCGCAGCGGTGTTGGGTACCGACCGTCATTGGCATGCCTTTTACCCAGAACCCCGGCCGTGCCTTGCGGATCTTGTCCTGCAAGGCAAGATGACCGACTCTGAAACGCTTTACGCGCAGGCTTATGACCTGAATGGAACTGCGATCGCCAGTTATGCGGAAAACTGGATCGAGGTGCCGCATACAGGCGCACGACTCTATGTAGGCATCAATGCAGGCGCAGTATTCGATGACAGAGGCGATCTCATTGGGGTCGTTGAAACCATCAATGACATGACCGCCAAGAAACGCGCCGAGCTGGCACTGGAGCGACTTGCAAGCCAGGATGGCCTCACGGGGCTCGCCAATCGGCGTGTGCTGGATGACGTGCTGGTTCGTGAGTGGCGGCGCATGGCTCGCGACGGGTCGGAAATATCAGCAATACTGATCGACGTTGACTGCTTTAAGCGCTACAACGACTGTCTGGGGCATCAGGCCGGCGACGACTGCCTGAGAAGAATCTCAAAGGCTATTGGCAGCTCCACCTTTCGCCCGGCAGATTTGGCAGCGCGTTACGGTGGCGAAGAATTCGCTGTCATTCTGCCCAACACCAATCTTGATGGCGCCGCGATTGTCGTGGAACGCATCCGCGCGGCAGTGGCCGGCTTGGCGTTACATCACCCCGATTCACTTGTTGGAGATTGCGTCACCGTCAGTATCGGCGTCGCATCCACCATTCCATCGCTAACCACTTCGCCTGAATCGCTTTTAACCCTCGCCGACAAAAGGCTCTATAAGGCGAAGGCCAACGGCCGCAATTGCGCGGTTTTCGAGTAACTCAAGGGCTCCCACCATGAAAAAATACATTCTGCTGCTTGTCGCAATGTTTCCCTCCCTGAATGCACTTGCCCAGTTCGGCGTGAGCGCAGACACCATCACACTCGGGCAGTCGGCCGCCTTCAGCGGCCCCGCCAAGGATCTCGGCGTTGAAATGAGGGATGGCGCTTTGTTGGCCTTCAACGAATTCAACCGCCAGGGCGGCGCTCACGGCCGCAAAATCAAACTGATCTCCTACGACGATGGTTATGAGCCGGACAGGGCTGTGGCCAACACGAAAAAGCTGATCAACGATGATAAGGTTTTTGCCTTGTTCGGGGCAGTTGGCACCCCTACCAGCAAGGCAGTGCTGCCCATCTTTACTGAGACTAAGGTACCCTATTTCGGCGCATTCTCCGGCGCAGAACTCCTGCGTAGCCCATTCAACCGCTACATCTTCAACGTACGCGCGAGCTACTACGACGAGACGGAACGAATCGTTGAACACCTGATCTCCTTGGGACGAGACAAAATTGGCGTGCTGTACCAGAACGATGCCTATGGCCAGGCTGGGCTTGCCGGTGTTGAGCGCGCGTTGCGAAAGCGGAAATTGGAGATCGCCGTAAAGGCAACAATCGAACGTAATTCGTCCGAAGTATCCGCCGCCGTCAAGCAAATGAACGCAACCGGGCCACAAGCGGTAGTCATGATCGGCGCCTATGACGGTATTGCAGCATTCGTCAAAGCGATGAAACAGGCCGGCAGCAACACGGAATTCCATAATGTTTCCTTTGTTGGCTCCATCTCGCTTGCCAAAGCCCTCGGAGCCGACGGAGCGGGGGTCGCCATTTCCCAGGTTGTCCCATCTCCGTTCGACCAGACAGTACCTGTCGTTAAGGAATATCAACGACTGATGAAGGCAGCCGGGAAAACAAGCTACTCATTCACATCACTTGAGGGGTACATCGCCGCGCGGGTTTTCATCGAGGGTCTGAAACGCACCGGGAAAAATCTCACGCGGGAAGGTTTCATCGATGCTCTCGAAGGGATGCGGAATGTGAATCTTGATGGGTTCCATATCGCCTTCTCCCCGCAAAATCACCAAGCTTCAACCTTCGTCGACATGACTATGATTGCCCGCGACGGACGTTTTGTGCGGTAAACTTCGCCGCAGCCGCGCCAGCACGACGGACAAGGAGCGTAGAGTGGGCGGAGATGATAATCTGTATTACACACGCGCTTTTGGCATGGACGCACACGAAAAAACTTCGGTACTTGCCCATGCGATTGAACGCGCCCCTACCGCCATCGCCATCATCACTTGGGATAGCGCCGTGGCCTACGCCAATGAAGCGCTCCTCAAACTCTGGCAAATTGAACCGTCTGGCTTCGATGGATCGACTCTAAGCGCTGCATGGCAACTCTCCGGCATGCCCGGGCTGCTCCTTGCAAAACTGTTGCATGGGCAGGATGAATGGCGTGGCGAGATTCCTCTAAAAAAGGCGGACGGCACCCCATTCATGGCCGGGTTGGTCGCGCGGCGCATCGAAGCCCTCCATGAAATTCCACGGTATATCATAGTCTCGGTCGCCGACATCACAGAACGGAAGCATTCCGAAGATCGCATTTCCCGTCTGACGCGCATGTACGCCGCGCTCTCGCTTACCGTCGAGACGGCCATCATGGCGAAGACGCCGGAGGAATTGCTGGGTGAAATCTGCCGTGTTGCCGTTGCGAATGGCGGCGTCACCAAAGCTTGGGCCGGTTTCATTGATAAGGAAACCCAGATAGTCCGTCCGTTGGTATATGTCGGTATGGTTGAAGATTTTGCCAACCAGATGAGCATCCCCATCGATTCGTCGTTGCCAGAAGGGCAAGGGCCAAGCGCTCAGGTAATGCGGACCGGCCAGCCGGTGGTTATCTCGGATTTGCAGACCAACCCATCCACCAAGCCGTGGCGGCATTTCACTCATGTCGAGAGGTTACACTCACTAGCCTCGTTCCCTATTTTCCGGAAAGGCAAAGTTTCTGGTGTGATCGTTTTTCTTGGCGAGATCCCGGATATGTTCACCGAGGAAATGGTGGGGATGCTCAATCGCATGGCGAGCGACATCTCCTTCTCGCTTGACAGGATGGAAGCCATCAGAGAAAGCCAGGAGCTTCAATCCACGTTGGAGGAGCGTGTGCAGCAGCGCACGGCCGAACTAGCCTCTGCACTACGAGAATTGGAAACCTTCAGCTATACCGTTTCACACGACTTGCGCGCCCCTCTACGCGCCATTGACGGCTTCACCAAGCTGGTGATGGAGGAATGCGCCGGCACTCTCGGGGAAGATGGGTTGGCTCACATGGAACGTGTGCGGAGCAACGTCTTCCGGATGGGTATGTTAATGGACTCCCTGCTGGACCTGGCTCGCGTTTCTCGCACCGATCTTAAACGAACCTATTTCGACATGGCAGTCCAGGCCCGAGCTGTAGCCGAACAGCTACGCCGGGAAGACCCTCTCCGCCAGGTTGTCTTTGACCTCCCCCAATCGATTCATGTGGAGGCGGATGAAGCCCTGCTGCAGATCGTGGTTGAGAACCTGCTGTCCAATGCCTGGAAATACACCGCCAAAGCGGAGGTAGCCCACATAACCCTCGGTGCGCTTGATCAAGAAGGGGTACCGGTCTACTTTATCAGTGACAACGGCACCGGATTCGACATGAAACAGGCCGGCAAGCTCTTCCAGGCATTCGAGCGCTTGCATGAAAATTCAGAATTCAAAGGAACGGGCGTCGGGTTAGCCACCGTCCAGCGCATCATCCAGCGTCATGGCGGGCAAGTTTGGGC
>JAIOHN010000936.1 GCA_019912985.1 Anaerolineae bacterium
GGATGCACTGAAAACCTCCACTGGCACACATTCCACACTGGGGGCAATGATGGAAAAGGATGGCAAGTCCGATATGAGCCGTTTCGACCAGGTGGCAGCACGGCTGGAACAAAGCGCCGAAGCGCTGGCAAATGTGGCGCGACTGCAAATGCAGGTCATGCTGGGGCAGTTAAAGGTATCCGGTGGCGGCGATGTCGCGGGAGTCATGGGCGATGTCATCCGGGGGATGCAGACGGAGCGGATTCAGAACGGGCAGCCTGCTGTCGGTGGTGTTGACCATCTGACGGTAGCAGATCGCATGGCGCGGGCGATGGGAGTCATGCCGGTTGGCGGTGAGAAACCGCCGGTGCAGGCAGATTTGTCACGCTTTGGTCTGTTTGCGGATCAGGCGCTGCGAACCGGGATTTCCGGCACACAGGCGGAACAGGTGGTGCGCGAAGTCAAGTCGTCGCCGGATGGTCATCTGACCGACCAGACCCGAACCGCACTGGTCGAGCAGGTACGGGCTGACGGCAACCTGTCCTACGATACCGCCCGCGAAGAAGTCAACCGGCTGGAACACAGCGCCCAGATGTTGCCCAACGAAATCACCGCCTTTGGCATGATGGCGGTGCCACAGGCGGCTGCCCAATCGCCGCTGGAGGTGCGCCCGCAGGTTGATGTTAAACCAGACATCACTGTTGAGCCACAGGTCGATGTGACCGTCGAAGCGCCAGGGGATGATGGCGATACTGCCTACACCGAAGCCATGCAGAAACAGGCGGCACTGGGCGGCAGCGGCAGTGTGATTGGAGGCAGTTCCTAATGGAGACTTTACGCTACCATTCAATCGAAGAACTGCGTGGACTATCCCTGAGTGAACTTCATGCGCTCTGGGAACTCGTTCCAACAGATCGCCAGCGTGCCTACAAAGCCGCCTACGAACGCGAAGTTCGTACTGCTGGCGCAGTCGGCTCGGACGAACTCGAACGGCAGGTTGCCGCCGAACTGCTCAAACGCTATGACGAAGCTGCGCTGGTGCCGGTGGGATCACGCTGGGCGCGCTCGCCGGGCAGAGTGCAAGATGCGGCGCAACAGAACGTCGTGCTGGATGCGCCAGAGGATGAAGTTAAACCCGCATCCGGCAAGCCTTCTCCAAAGGTGATGCTGGCGGTAGGCATGGTGGCAGTGCTGTTCTTCGGCTTGATGTTCACGCGACTGCTCGGTGGGCGCTCATCGGACGCAATTGAAACAACGCCGGAAATTAGCCCTACGCCAACCCCGCTGGTCAGTCCTACCCCCACGCCGCTGGCGCTGGAAGCGCAGGACGATGTGATTCAGGGCGGTGACAGCGGACGCGAAGTGGCGTATCCGGTCAATTTGCAGGTGATCCTGGCCGATGGGGATGCGCCGCGTGTCTGGGTGGTGCAGCGCCGTCGCGTTCAGGCTTCCGAATGGCGTTTTGATCTGAATCCTGACACCGCTTCTTTCGTCAACGGCATGTCGGTGCGTCCGGTGATTGGCATCCCCTGGTCGGAGGAGAACGAGTCTTACTTCGACGACATTGGCGCAGGAGCATCCTTTCTGCTGACGATGAATACCGGCGCGGTGCTAAGGTTTGAATTTGATGACCGCCGTGAAGTCCGCCGCAGTGAGACGAGCATCTTCCGGCAGGTCAGTCCGGGGTTAGTGCTGCTGCTGATTGGCGAAACCGATGAGGATGGACTGCCAACGGCCACCCGCACGCTGGTCACGGCGACCTATCCGCCCGAACAGGAACTCTCACGGGATGGGCAGATCATTGGCATGAATGTCACCCTTCAGGAAGGTGATGTGGGTGAACAGCTTCCATTGGGTGATGCGTCGATCGCGTTACAGGACGCACAACTCGTCACTGACCAACCCGATTTGCCTGCCGATAGCCAGTACCTGCTGCTGAATTACGAAGTTTTAGCA